>NZ_JBMQQG010000262.1:0-7991 GCF_057362405.1 Ginsengibacter sp. | reverse complement strand
TCATTTACAAAGCAAAGACGCGCCTCTTTTTTACGGCCATGAGAAAATCTACTGTAAAGCTTATTCAGTATTATTGCAAAACACTGTAAAGCTCATCCAGTAATAAACCTAAAAGGTGTAAAGTTTTTTCAGTATAAGACACGTATGGATCCTGTATGGATGGAGCATACCAAAGGCATGGATAGAGTATGGATAGAGTATGAAAAATTCTAAAATAACTTCTTGAAGGTAGAAAAGTTGCACGGGCTGCTAAAATGTCGGCATAAGATGGCTTGTTCGGGCAAGATATCAGCGCTATCAATTTCATTTTGGGCTGGTTTTTGCCCGGTAAATTCAAAAATTTAAACATGCAAGAGTTTTCAATTGCCATACACGGGGGCGCTGGCACTATTATCAAAGAACAACTAACGCCGGAATTGGAAGCTGAATATAGAAAAGGGCTGAAGGAATCACTGGATGCAGGTTATTTTGTTTTGTCTTCTGGAGGTTCGGCAGTAAACGCCGTAAAAGCTGCCGTAATGCTACTGGAAGACAATGCTCTATTTAATGCGGGACGGGGTTCTGTATTTACCCACAAAGGTTTGCATGAAATGGATGCGGCAATTATGGATGGAAATACATTGGCTGCCGGCGCGGTTGCCGGTGTTATAAACGTCCGTAATCCCGTAGAACTTGCAGAAAAAGTGATGCTGCATAGCGGTCATGTTTTCTTAGGAGGTCAAGGTGCAAATGAGTTTGCCATAACTCAGGGAATGAAGTTTGAAACCGACGACTATTTTTATTCTGATTTCCGTTATAATCAGTGGCTGGAAATAAGAGAAAGTGATTCATACCAACTGGATCATAGTGGGGCTACATCGGAAAGTGCACTAAAAGATAAAAAGTTTGGGACTGTTGGAGCAGTCGCATGCGATAGTTATGGAAATGTGGCAGCGGCAACATCAACGGGCGGCATGACCAATAAACAATATGGAAGAATAGGCGACAGCCCGGTGATAGGTGCGGGAACATATGCCAATAATAACACCTGTGCAATTTCGTGTACCGGTCACGGTGAAATATTTATTAAAGCTGTTGCAGCATATGATGTAAGTTGCCTTATGGAGTATAAGAACATGAACCTTCAGGAAGCTTGCGAAGAAGTGGTAATGAAAAAATTAGTTGCATTGCACGGAGAGGGAGGGCTAATAGGAGCGGACGCTAAAGGCAATGTGGCGCTGGTTTTTAATAGTCCCGGAATGTATCGGGGATTTAAGAACAGCAAGGGAAATAATCTAATTGCTATTTATGGAAGCTGATTTTGTAAAAAAGGATATGAAGAAATTTGCTGTTATAGTCGCAGGCGGAAAGGGAACAAGAATGAATAATGATATTCCTAAACAGTTCTTGTTATTAAAAAATAAACCCGTATTATATTATACAATAAAGGCGTTCCTGGATGTCTATGAAAATATAGAAATCATATTGGTGCTCCCTGAAGAACACATTGGCAAAGGACGGGAAATTATCGATGGATATTTCGACCCCTCACGGATACGCATAACCGCAGGAGGAAGAACTCGGTTTCATTCGGTGCAAAACGGCCTTGCACTAATAAATGAAGAAAGTGTCATTTTTGTTCATGACGGTGTTAGATGCCTGGTTACTGGTGATCTTATAAGAAGATGTTACGAAACCGCTCTCGGACAAGGTAATGCGATACCCGCTTTGGAATGTGGTGATAGTGTAAGATTATTAACTGCCGACGGCAATAAAATCGTTGACAGAAATAAAGTAAAACTCATTCAAACACCGCAGACTTTCCATAGCAAAATATTACTACCCGCTTATAAAATTGATTACAAAGACAAGTACACTGATGAGGCTTCAGTTGTTGAGGCATTTGGTCTTGCCGTAAATTTAATAGAAGGCGAGCGCAATAACATTAAGATTACTACTCCGTTCGATTTGCGCTTGGCAGAGCTTCTATTGCCTGAATAATATTGCAATCGCAGGAAACATGAGCATTAAAAATATTAATCCAAACTTTTATAATTCGGGCTTATTAAAGAATTTGCTAAAGCTGAAATTTTGTATATCAATGCTGAAAGAGATCGTTTTCCAAAAGCGTTTACCCGTAATCGTTGATTTGAAGTAGTCAGCATAAACCTTGCTGTAGATTACCGGAATGTAGATGTTGACCAGGTTTTTTACAAGTGATATTTGCAAGCCTGCGTCATAAATAAATTTTCCGGTAGGTGCATTTGCCTTCCACGCTTCGGCATAAGTGCCTGCGTCTAAAAATACTTTCAAAGGAATCTTGAAAGGGAGTGCCTGCAAAGGATTAAACTGCTTGGGAAAATCGGTTGTAAAATTTGCGGCTGCAAGCCAATCATCAGTTTTTCCTATTTTGCTGGCAAGTAAATCTGAACGCACTTTAAAACCTCCGTCTCTGATCATTATTTGTTGCGATCGAAATCCCTGGAATTCATTTCTGCCGGAAAAATAGTTGCTATAAGTATAATCCTCATATCCGTTAGCGCCCGTCATATTCAATTGGTACCTGTCGGTTTCAAATTGTTTAGTGATGGTTTTATCACCCAAATACATAAATTTTCCTCCGAATAATCTTACATCCAATCCACCACCTTTGGCATAATTGAAAAAGTATTTTCCTTCAAATGCAAGTCTTACAAAGTCTTTCGCCTGTTCTGCCTGTAAAATTCCCGAATAAGGATATAGAGCCCGATTGTTGTCAATCCTAAGTTGCAATTGATTGAGGTATCGGGTAAGCTCCGGATACGAAATTATATCAACCTGGTTGATGGTGTCTCTTGTAAACAATAAGTCCGTTTCTTTAATGAAATAAGTTTTCCATTGGATGCTTTTGGTAATACTGCTGGTTGCATTTTTATTTCTGAAACTAATTTTTAATGAGGGAACAATTTTTGAGAAGCCCAGGTAATTATGTCTTCCGGTAGAATCTGTAAATTCATCCATTGAAAATTTTTCACCGCTTACAGATAATTCCGCTTTTCTAATAAATCCATAACTTAAAAAGTTGTATCCAATTTTTCCAATTCCAGCAAATGTCTTGCTGCCTGTTGCATACATTGGAGCTAATATAAAATGAAATGCAGGTTCCGGTAATGTATAATTGTGAACAAGGCCGCCAATCATAAATTTGTCATAATAATTATATCCGACTGCCGGAGCAAGAAATATATAATTGTGTTTATCGGTTTCATTAAAATTAAATAACCCCGAAAGTTTCAAATCTTTTTTTGGTTGTGGTTCGATATTTCCTTTTCGATGTAACATCGAAAATATGGAATCAATATTTTTTTTGCTTACCTCTTCAACTACTTTTTCAAAATCTTCAGGTTGCGGATGTTTAAACTTCCACCTGTTATAATATTCATGGAGACAACTGTCGAACAAGGGTTCGCCCACATAATCTTCCAGGACTTTCATCCATTTCCCCGTTTTATAGTAAGCCGTTAATCCATAATTCAGTTCTGAGAAATTTTCTGAACTTGTTTCAATTGGCTGATCTTTTTTGTTAACAATTTCTGTTCTGTAATCAAGATCGGTTTCATCATGCGGTAGCTTATTATTAAGGAAGTCATGAGTAGATTTTCGAATAACGTTACCGTTATCTTTAATCTTGTTATAGCGATTGTCGAAATACGTATTCATGCCTTCGTCCATCCATGGATGTTGCCGTTCATTGCTGGCCAAAATACCATAGTTCCAGTTGTGACCTACTTCATGCTCTATTGTAAATTCCAGTGATCGTTCATTTGGCATGGGCGAGATACTTGTTATTGTCGGATATTCCATACCGCCGTTGAATCCCATTTTGGCTTCAATTGCAGACACAACGGTATAAGGGTATTCTCCAAGCCATTTACTTCTTGTTATTACTGCATCCTTGATAAACTGAACACTGTTTTTCCAGACTTTTTCTCCGGCAGGAGTATAGTAGGCATATACGTCTATAATTCTGCCTGAAGCTAATTTCAACGTATCGTGGTTTACGATGAAATCTTTATCAGCGAACCATGCAAAGTCATGAACATTTTCTTGTTTATAATTGATCGTTTTAAACTCTTCTTTTTCCTTTGTTATGGTGAAAGGACTTTCTGATACTTCTTCAATTTTTTCAACTGGGCTTGGTTTTGCTGTAAGCTTTTTAGCGCCTTTTATCAACGTTTTACCCTTTAGTTTAGGCGTCGGAGCTTTTTTAAACCTTGCCGTTTTGTTCGGAACTGCCTTAACCGTAATTACTTTCGATTTCTTTTTTGGCAAATGCGCTTCATCTGATTTTTCCCTTAAAAAATTCAACTCATCTACATTTTGTAATTCGCCTGTCGCTGCTACTATATAGTCTTTTGGAATAGTTATTTGAACATCGAAATTTCCAAACTCGCTATAAAATTCACCTTGGTCCAAATAGGGAATGGGATGCCATCCATTGTTATCATAAACGGCGGGCTTCGGATACCATTGTGTAATTTGATAAGTGTTCCCTACATGTCCACCTCTTGAGAAATTGAAAGGAATTTTTTCATGAAATGGAGTGGTGATTTTTATTGTATGCCCCGGTGCAAGTGGGGTTGGCAAAATGAGTTTACTAACGTCTATATATAGTGGATGATCTTCAAGTTGGGTTGTTACGCCATCTACTTTAAAATCGAGCCTGTTAATGTACCCACGTTGTTCATAATTACTAAAATAGAAATCGGTTCTGCCCAGTTGTAATAATTGTTCACTAAAAGCTGTACGATCATTTTTATAAGCGTTTGGCCAAAGATGAAACCAAATAAAATTGAGTGTATCGGGCGAGTTATTAGTATAACTAATTATCTCAAATCCGTCTAAAGTATTATCAACATCATTTAACGTAACGTCAATTTTGTAATCTGTTTTTTGTTGAAAATAATTAGCGTAAGCATCACCGGTTTTGTTTAATGACTGGCAATTTGCCCATGCAAAAAAGTAAAAAATATAGAAAAATATTAATACGAATCTTTTCAAGACAGTTATTTCATCAAATATAAAAAATATATGTAGCGTAAGATATAAGCAAACAAAATGAAATTCATTTCCCTTTCCCCAATAAAATAATTCTTATTGTATGAATCATTATTTTAAAATCGAGCGCCAGTGAAATATTTTCTATGTAAATAATATCATATTTCATTCTTTCAATCATTTCTTCAATATTTTCGGCGTAACCAAATTTTACCATCCCCCAGCTCGTTAATCCAGGTTTAACTTTTAATAAGAGTTTATATTCGGGATAATTTTCTGCAATACAATCAATATAGTATTTTCTCTCGGGTCTGGGCCCAACAAGACTCATTTCTCCTCGTAATATATTCCACAGTTGAGGAAGTTCATCAAGTCTCCACCTGCGCATTATTCTGCCCCAGCTCGTAATTCTTTCGTCATGTTGGCTGCTGAGCAATGGACCGTTTTTTTCGGCACCTGTTATCATAGAGCGAAACTTGTAAATAGTAAATGGTTTGCCCTTATAACCGATTCTTTCCTGTAAAAATAATATTTCACCCGCTGATGAAAACTTCGTTCTAACGGCGGCATAAAGTATGAGTGGGGACAGAATGACAAGCCCAGAAACTGAGAAGAGCACATCAATAAGACGTTTGATATTTTGCTGCCATACTTCCATCAATCCCAAATGAATTTCAATTAATGGCGTACCCATAACATTGGTAGTTCTAACGGCGCCACTAAGGATGTCCAATTTATCGGGAACCATTTTTACATTAACTTCCTTCTCATTAAGTAGCTGCAAAATTTTTTCCAGCCTGACTTTCTCGTTATTTTCAAGGGCAATAATTACTTCCTTTACGTGATAATCCTCAATGATTTTTTCTGCGTTGACCATCGTTCCAAGGGATGGCGTAAGCGCAGTTAATGCAGGTAAAGTAATATTGTCAACAGCCACAAACCCGCAAATTCTATATCCTGTTTTTTCCTTGTTATTAACGATAGATCTATAGAGATGGAGGGCATTTTCTCTGCCGCCAATAATAAGTGTGTTGAACCAAACCTGTTGCCTTTGCAATTGTGTATGAGCTATTGATAAGAGAATCGATCTGAAAAAATAAGTGCTGGAAAACTGGATTACAAGTAATATAAAAAATCCTCTATAGAATAGAGTGTTATCTATTCTGTCTTCATATAAAATAAAAAGAAAAAGGAGTAATACACAGCCGGTAAAAGTGCTCGCAAAAGTAAACCACATTTCATTTAGCCTGGATTTGTAATAGATGTTCTTATAGGCACCAAACAAGTGATACAAAATAAGCCAGCCTGCAGCATATATAAATAGTTCGAAAAAATATTTGTAGCTAAATTCAAATGATTCACCGTAATATTTTATAAACAGGTAATAGGTAATTACCCACGAAAAAGATGCTGCAATAAAATCGCTAAGTGCGTAATAAACTATTGAAAGTGGCTTCGCCAATTTTCTTTTGAATTTTTAGTTAAGTTGGTTCTTGTTGATTTTATCGAGAATAAGATGGGCTACTTCCATGGCATTAAAGCCATCCATATCACTAACGGTTACCGGCTGTTTGTTTATAATTGCATCGATAAAACTTTCCAGTTCCATTTTAATGGCATTATTTTCTTTTATAAGAGGAGCAGCAATTGCAATGGTTTTTTTACCTGTGTTGGTTTCTATATCAAATGTAAATACGTTTTTGTCTGATGGTGTTTTGTATTTAATTACCTCTGTTTTTTTATCAAGAAAATCGATGCTGATGTAAGAATCTTTCTGAAAGAGACGCATCTTTCTCATTTTTTTCATACTTATTCTTGACGAAGTAAGGTTGGCTACACAGCCATTGTCAAATTCAATGCGAACGTTAGCAATATCAGGCGTGTCGCTCAGCACATTCACACCGTTGGCATAAATGTTTTTCACATTGCTTTTAACGAGACTTAAAATAATATCAATATCATGGATCATTAAATCGAGTATCACGCTCACATCTGTGCCCCTCGGGTTAAACTGGGACAAGCGGTGAACTTCAATAAACATTGGGTTGAGGCTGTATTCTTTGAGGGCAAGAAACGCGGGATTAAATCTTTCAACATGCCCCACCTGCAGTTTTATGTTAGCTTCTTTTGTAAGCTTAACAATTTCCTTTGCTTCGCTCATGGTATTGGCCAATGGTTTTTCTACAAATACATGCCTGCTCTTTAAAATGGCCATCTTGCATAATTCATGATGCATAGTTGTTGGGGCAACGATGTCAACTACATCGCATGCGTCTATTAAATCAGCTGCATTTTTAAATCTTTTTAAACCATAATGCTGTTTAACGGCAGCTGCATTTTCATCGGACGGATCATGAAATCCTATAAGCTTAACATTATCTATTTCCTGCCAGTTATTAAGATGAAACTTGCCCAAATGTCCTACACCAAAAACACCAACCTTCAACATATATTGCAATTTAATTGCGATAAAGGTAACAACTGGGAAATAATCAAAATAAGAAAAGTAGATTTTTACTTCGGACCCAAAAGTAATTCCCGTAAAATTTTGACTAAAGAGACGACATTAAGAAGCCTGCCTCAAAAATTTTGAATGGGAGAGATAATATTTATTGGGGCTGTACAGAAAAAGGCAACTGCCGTCTTTAATCTCATCGATGATGGGTTTGTAAACTTTTTCTGGTATGGCCGGGCAGCCAAGACTCCGTCCAATATATCCCTTGGTCTTTATATAATTTTCATTTACATAATCGGCGCTGTGCATTACAATGGCTCTTTTAAAGGCATTATCGTTTATCCCTTTTTCTTCGCCTTCCAAATGCAGTGAATATCCATGTTCACCACTGTAAGTATCGCCGGTAACATAAAAGCCAAGGCTGCTCTTATTGCTTCTCGGGTTATTGGAAAACAGTTTTGCATACTCGGCGCCGGAATTACGGCCATGTGCTACATAAGTATTATATAAAACTCTATAG
>NZ_JBMQQG010000261.1:0-9589 GCF_057362405.1 Ginsengibacter sp. | reverse complement strand
GCGCTGCGGAAGTTGGGACTGTTAATGAGGTGGAGATAACGGTCCTGCTCGGCTGTTCCCGCCCCCATAAGGAGCGTAGGCCCAGGGGCATCGATCATCACTTCGCCGTTCACGTGCAATCTGCTCGCCGGCGTAGTAGTGCCTATACCTACATTGCCTGTATTGTTATTATATAGGTGAGTTCCATTAGCAGACCAATAATTGGTTCCGCTTCCTCCACCGGGACCAAATGTTCCATCACCACGCAATACATCGGATATGTTCCCTGTAAATTTTATTCCATACACAACACCATTTGCATCATGGCGCAAAAGACCACTACCGCCAACACCAACTAATGTATCGAGTCGAAAACCTCCTGCCACGTGTAATTTGTTGAGCGGATTGGAAGTGCCGATACCTACATTTTGTGCATTAGCGATGATCGCCGATAAGCAGAAACTGATAAGCAGATATTTTTTCATAAATGTTTATTTCAATTTTAAGTTGCTTTGTTTTAAAGGTAAATTTTACAAACTGCAGAAAGGTTTTTCAAAAAGAGTGGAGTAACTAAAAGACAAACCAAAATTGAATGCTAATAAATGTTTTGATAACTACCTTTTTGAGTAGGAAGAATTTGTGATTTGAAAATTTGAAGTTTGAGATTCGGGATTTGAATTTTTTCAAACAATGCGTTCGCCGAGTGCTTTCACGATGGCTTCTTTGCCGCAGTTCACATGAAGTTTTGTATAGATATTTTTTAAATGATAACGGGCTGTATCAAAAGATATTTTTAATTCTGAAGCAATCATTTTCGTACTGTAGCCTTTGATGAGCAATTGCAAAACTTCTATTTCTCTTATTGATAAAAGATATTTATTGCTTTTGCCATGCTGAAAACTATTCAGTACTTTTCTTGCAATGGAGGGACTCATCGGGGCGCCGCCTTCAATGACTTCCTGAATGGCGTCAATCAATCTTGAAGGAGCTGTTTTTTTTAAAAGATAACCATTGGCACCGGCGCAAAGACATTGAAATAATTTTTCATCATCTTCAAAAACTGTATACATGATGATGGCTGACTGTGGATAGTTTTCTTTGATTTTGAAAACTCCCTTTATCCCGCTTTCGCCGGGAAGATCTATATCCATCAACACCACATCAGGTTTATAAACTCTTGCGATAGTGGCGGCATCGTCGCAATTGTTGTAGTCACCGGTTACTTCGTATTCATCCATTCCTTTGAACAAGGCTACCAGCGATTCACGAAGGCGGTCATTATCTTCAAATATTACGATCTTAACAGGCATTCAAAGCAATTAAGTGTATTGTTAGATCACCAAAAATAAAATCAAAAGGCCGAATATCAACTGCTCATTTGAGTAGTGATGTTTTTACCGGCATCATGATCTCGATCTTTGTGCCTTGCCCGATAACAGATATGAGGTTTATGCTGCCGTTCCATTTTGCAATTCTTGTTTCAAGATTCTTTAATCCATTCCTGTGTGTCGAGATCAAGGGATCGAATCCTTTTCCATCATCCTCAATATTCATTTTTAAAATATTATTGTGAACTATGATCCTTATAAATACATGGCTTGCGTCAGCATGTTTATGGATATTGTTTAAGCATTCTCTAAAGACAAGATAGAAATCTCTTCGCTGCTGCATATCCAATTTACTGTCTTCACTTGCATCCAGGCTAAACTGGCAGGAAATATCATTGCTTTCAAAAAGTTCGCCGGCATATCTTCTCATTCTTGCCTGCAATTCCTGCATGGTATCATATCTTGTATTTACGCTCCGGATAATATCATCCAATGCTTGTTGGGAAGCGACAGATTCTTCCGTAATTCGTTGCAGGTATTTTTCTAATGCATGAGGCTGTTCTAAATTTTTTTTACTTAACTCCGATAAGATGCTGATATTAGTAAGTGTGGAACCGATATCATCATGCAGATCGGTAGCAATTGTATTGCGAACTTTTTGTAAACGCAACAATTGATTGATGCGGTATCGATAAAAAGCATACAATAACGATAGGACTGCTACAATGATCAATGAATAAAACCACCATGTCTTCCAGTAGGGCGGCTTTATTTTAAAATCAAGTGATGTGATTGGACCATAGCTGCCATTCCAGCCGAGCATTCTTACTTCAAACCGATAATTCCCTTGCTCCAGGCTGGCATATTGTACCGAGTGAGAATTAGAAGGACGGCTCCATGTTGTATCACTACTTCCTTTTAACCGGTAACTATATAAAATCTCTTTTTCATTTTGATAGCTGGGCGTAGTAAATTCAAATGATGCATGGTTTTGCGTATATGACAACCCTTTTTTTAATGATAGAATTTCGGAATGATAATCAGTATCTCCTAAATTTATTTTTGTAAGATAAACAGCCCTGGGATCTGATTCTTCCAGCTTGTTATCCTTAATGAGAAACATGCCGTTTACTGTCGAACAAAATAATTTATTATTCCCAACAGGTACCGTAAGGTTAACGTTAGATATAAAATGCATTACCCGGCTAAAATTAAAAATCTCAAAACCATTTTCGGATCTTATTATTTTATCAAGACCCGAACTACCAGCCATCCATAGATTACCGTCCTCGTCGCCGCTAATGTTCCCTATCCAATTTGATGAAAGACCGTTCTGCTGAAAAAGATGTACAGGGGCAGCGTCATTTATTTGATTTGCTTTTATCTCCAGTACTCCACTGTACCGGGTTCCTATCCACATATTGCCCTTGCTGTCTTCAAACAAACTCCTGATATGTTCATCCGGTAATTTTAAATGAATTATCTCCGACCATTTGCCAGATGCTGCGTCAAACTTTGCCCGGCACAATCCATTTTGCCATGTACCGATCCAAATAAAGCCATTGTGATCTGCTAAAATGCAATGAACACGGGTTTTGAATGTTGTATCCTTTGCAGTCTTTCCATTATAATAGACCATGACACCGTCGAAGGTTCCTATAAAAATTGTTTTATCAATACCCGCAGTTGCTGAAAAAAAATTTTTTGCCGGCGGAATAGACGCGATTGGTTTAAGATTGTTACCTGCAATGCTATATTTAACTATTCGATTTTGATAAATAAAAAGTTCAGGATTGGTGTTTGTGATATATATAAAATCCTCATTCTTTTTTCTCCGAAGAATGTTTCTGGTCTCTCCGGTTTTAAAATTGTACTTATAAAAGAAATCTTTTGATGAAATAAGCAGCTCTTCATCATTTATCTTTTTTGCTAATGAAGCGATCTCAAGCTCCCCAGCTGATGGGTCGAATACCTGTACCGGTGATGTAATTGTTTTTTTTGCAAGCCCCTGGCTGGTGCCGATCCATAAATTATTTTCCCGATCGTTGAAAACATAATTGATGTTGCGATTTGGCAGTCCATTTTTTTCGGTAAATAATACTATTTGGTTATTGGGCAGGATATTAACAAGTCCTTTATCTGTACCAATCCAGAAGTCTCCGTTTTCCTGCTGAAAAATTGAAGAAATGTTTGACTGGTTGAGTAATGGATCATTGAAAGGTTGCGGAGGATCTTTAATAATTAATTTGCCGGACTGTTGATCAATTGAAATTAGCTTTAATCCATTGCTTGTGCATAGCCACACCCTGTTTTGTTGATCTTTATAAACAAAATTACCGGTCGCATTATTCAAAAGTTGCTTTTCAAATGATTTTAAATGAAATTGATGATCGTATATGTAAACCGGAGAGGGACTACCAGATAGAGCGATCAGGGAATCATTTAAAGGGGTCATATTAAAAAATGAGATCCCCCTGGGATAACTTACTTGTTTAATACCATTCGGATCTACTTCAACAATACCATCATTGTCTGTAAGAGCCAATAAATTCCCATTCGCTTCTCTTGTGAATTTATTTATGATTAAATCCTTAAAAACTTCTTTCTGATTCACTTCGTCATTTGTAATGAGATCCACTGAACCGTTATTCATGGCAACATAAAGACTTCCATCTTTTGTTTCTGCCAGATCATTTACGAGGTTATGCGAAAGACCATTTTTTTCAGTAAAGTTGGTGAAGTGATTACCATCATATTTACTTAGCCCTTCCCAGGTACAGATCCATAAAAACCCTTTTGAATCCTGGAATATTTTTCTTACGACATTATTAACCAGCCCTTCATTGGTAGTATATTTTGTAAAAAATATGTCTTGTTCCGAACTATTTGAAATAATTCCAAATAGAAAGATGATGAACAAAAAAAGCCTGTATTTCTTAATTTTTGAATGCATCGAATAACGACTTACAACTCCCAAAAACAAGGATATAGTATAAGATAAATATCTTTGCTCATTCAAAGAAATTTTACACAAATAAAATAAATGATTGGGTACTGGCTGGCTTATCAAACGCAGCCAGAAAGTCATTTGACGGCGGTGAATTATTTAGTCGCAACGTCCGCACTGAAAAAATTGACTACTTTTCTCCTCTAACTTTTGTTCTATTGTGCGGCGATGTGCTTGTCTATAACGTTGATGAAAATTTTCCGATAGAAAAATTGCAGGCAATGGTCCGATAGCTATCGGATGATAAATAAATTTTCAAAAATAAAAACACAAATCATCCTTCTTGCACTAATTTAATTGCCTTATCGGGTCGAGTTAGAATTTTTGTCAAGTCGGATATGTTCAGCCCCAAAAATTATTTATCTCTTTGTTTATACCGGCGTCGGTTACACGCAGTTCATCGTAAAAGAACTACGGGTGTCACCAACTTCGTTGAGGAATAAATTTTTTCACCAACAGCATCCCTGCAAAGAAACCTCCTATGTGTGCCGCATACGCAATGCCGGTCACTTCGCTGCTGCCAAGATATCCTGTGCCACTGGCAACCTGCAACAGTATCCACAAGCCAAGAACAATAAATGCCGGTACGTCTACGAAAAATATAAGCAATAACACCGTAACTCTCCTTGTTGGGAAAAGCAACAAATAACCACCCATTACCGCGGAGATAGCGCCTGATGCGCCGATACTCGGTGTGAGAAGATTTTCGCTAAAAAGAAAACTGGTAAACACATGGGTTAGTGATGCAATCACGCCGCATAACAGGTAGAAGAAAAAATATCCAATATGCCCCATCTTATCTTCCAGGTTGTCGCCGAATATCCAGAGGTATAACATGTTGCCGGCGAGGTGCGCAATGCCGCCATGCAGGAACATAGAGGTAATTAAGGTGAGCCATACCGGGATGGGAGTAACGCCAAGTCCGGGTGATACCACATTCTGGCCTGTCGCCATATCATAACCATAAGTTGATGCGGTAACTAAATCATGGCCGGTTAATATTTCGCCGGGCACTGTTGCATAGCTGTAGGTAAAAGCCAGGTTATGCCCGAATGCCTGGTAAACTATAAATACATAAATGTTGATGCCGATCAATAAATAATTAATAATAGGGAAATTTTTCCTGTCTGAGTCATCATCAAATAAAGGGATCATAGCGCCTTTTTAATTGTAGCATAATAATACAAAATATAGATTAGAATATTTTGCTGCAGTCACAAAGGACATCCCTAAATATCAACTATAATTTTTGGTGAAACACAGGCTCCTAAGTTCCTGGTAAACTAGGCGAACAGTTCCATCTCCGCTTTACCCAGCCCATCGGGTGTGGTGTAGAATGGTCTCTTTTCAACTACGTAATGGCAATCTTCGGCGATGCCTAACGCATGATAAATGGTTTGGTGCACCTGGTCTATTACGATAGGTTTTTCAATCGTTTTGCAGGGGCGTTCATCAGCTGTTTTACCATATACATTTCCTTTTTTAATTCCACCACCGAACATTAACATAGAAACGCCGTCGGTGAAGTGGCGGTGCATTCCGTAATATTTTATGTCGTTAATAATATCGGGCTGATTTACCTGTTCCTTCACTTTGAGACCAGGCCGCCCTTCTACCATCATATCCCTGCTGAATTCACTGGCTAATATTACTAACGTACGGTCCAGGTGACCGGTACGGTCAAGGTCTTTTATTAATTGAGCAACAGGGCCGTTGATTTGTTTCTTCATATCAATCATCCTCGTGTATCCGTTATCGTGGGTATCCCAGTTTTTAAAAGGTTCGTATTCTGTAGTCACACTAATAAATCGTGCACCCTTCTCCGTTAGGCGCCGGGCCATCAGGCAACCTAACCCAAACTTTCCGGTGTTGTAAATGTCATAGCTTTCTTTTGGTTCTTTACTAATATCAAAGGCCGCAGCTTCGGGCGATCTTAAAAGCATATAGGCCTGTTCCATGGATCTTCGTAACGATTCTTTCTGATAGTCACTGCCAAACTCACCTACGGCACTTTTATTCATAAGGTCGTTATACAATTGATTTCTTCTTTCAAACCTCATCGAAGACATACCTACCGGAGGTTTAACTGTTTCCAATCCCGAAGAGGGATCCGGCACCAGGAATGGGCCGTATTCATTTCCTAAAAATCCTGCTGTATGGAAGGCCTTTAATTCTTCGCCCTCTCCCAACGTAAACCGTTGCCCGATATCAATAAAAGCTGGTATAACTGGGTTCTTCGGCCCCAGTTCTTTTGAAATCCATGCACCAATGTGCGGCGCGGAAACAGATTGAGGTGGCTTGTAACAGGTGTGCCAATGATATTGATGCCGCGAATGCAAAATGAATCCCATATCAGCCGCAACATAAGAACGGATAACGGTTCCCTTGTTCATCACGTTGCCGATAGCTTCCAGTCCTTCAGAAAAGAAAACGCCATCCAAACAAGTCGGTACCGGCTTAAAGGTGCTCAGCACACTATTCGCTTCCATTCCCTTCGTGTAGGGGGTATATTTTTTTGGATCAAATGTATCCGTATGCGCCATTCCCCCGGCCATCCAAAGCAAGATAACGGTATCAGCTTTAGCCTCTATTTTTTTCCTGTTACAGGAGGCTAAAAAACTGGTCATAGGAACTCCCGCAGCCAGCGCAGCCATGGTGGCGCTACTGGTTGTTTTTAAAAATTTTCTTCTATCCCATTGCCTATTCATATTCAATAATTATATAAGGTTTCGCCCTAATAAATAATTTGAAATTCAGGTAGCAGCATCACAGCCCAAAACAAATCCTGTATGGAGTTTGCATCGGGAGTAGCGCCTAATACTTTTTTGGCCACTTCATATTCTTTGGGTTGCACTTCCCTGTTAAGCGCCCGCCTGTAAAGTTCTTTAATGATAACATCACTGGTCTTATATTTTTGTTTCCAGTTTTCCGCTCCTTTCCTAAGGGCTGAATTGAACCGGTCTCCGTTAGTTAGTTCCAGGGCCTGTAACAAATTTGCCTGCGACTCGCGGCTCGTGGCTACCGTCTCCCTGTTTGGCCTGCCCAACGCCGTGAGGAAGGTATTATTAACTACCAGTGACGCACGGATGAAAGGGTGACTTGATGCATCGTAGCCCGGCTGAGCCTCCGGGTGATACGCTTCCAGCGAATCGGGAAAAAGAGGGCCAATAATGGTTCCCACCGCATCTGAAAATTCTTCTGCAGACATACGCTTTCTCAGGATGCCGGTAAATTTATAATCTGTTGCTATAATTTGAGCGGGCTCTTTAAAGCCAACCGAAGGCAATTGATAAGTATTGGAAGTGGTAATGAGGTATATCAACTCTTTAATGTCCGCTCCGTTTTGCTGAAAATTATAAGCGGTCCAGTCCAGCAGGTCCTGGTTCCAGGGCTCGTTGTCCATCAGGTCAACCGGTTCCACAAGCCCGCGGCCCATAAGCTGCGCCCATATCCTGTTTACGAGTGTGCGGTACAAACGGCCATCCTGCGGTTTTATAATATTTTCCGCAAGCTCCTTCATTTTTACTGCCCGGCTTGCCGTGTTATCAATGGTGCCCAATTGTTGCCAGAGCATTCTTGCATTGGTAAACCTACCGGTAGGTTTGTCGCAACGGTTTATTTCAAGAGAGCTGTCCGCAAAAATATTCGCGAAAGCATAAGCATCGTCCAGTTTCCAGTCGCTGATAAAACTGTTATGACACGAAGTGCATTTTAAGTTCAACCCGAAAAAAACCTGTGATACATTTTGTGCTGCCTGTAATTCCGTAGCCTGGCTTGCGTTCACCACGCCCCGCCATTTGATGCCTTCCACAAAGCCCTTGGAAGAATCATTGGGGCTTACCAGTTCTTTCACAAACTCAGTGTAAGGTTTATTAGATCGTATGGATTTATAGAGCCAGTCACTTATGCTATATCGGCCGTTGGTGATGTATCCTGTTCCGGTATAATCATTTCGAAGAGCATCGTTCCAGAATGTAAGCCAATGCATTGCATAATCATCGTCGCGGTTTAAAAGTTGCCTGATCCATAAAGCTCTTTTATCCGGCCGGTTGTCCTTAGTAAATTTTTCAAGTTCTTCAGGAGTTGGCAACAAGCCAACAATGTCCATGGTAACTCTTCTTAAAAAAGTTTTATCGTCAACAACTTTTGGCCACGCAATTTTATTCTTTGCAAAATACTGGTTAACCCACTTGTCTATGGGATTGGTAAGATTAGCCGGCGACGGGGGCAGTGGCGGATTTCTTGGCTCCAGTGCAGCAACCCTGTAAAGGCTTTTTTCAACTACGTCAGGCCAGGGTGCGCCCTTCTGTATCCAAAACTTCAGGATGGCAATATCTCCGTCGGGTAGTTTTTTTCCCTTTGAAGGCATGGCATCTTTGTCATCAGACGGCAACGTAATACGATGGTATAATTCACTTTCGCCAGGATTGCCGGGTACAACAACCGGCCCATCTTTACCACCCTTAAAAATCATGTCTTTCCTGTCGAGACGTAAGTCGCCTTTCATCTTTTCTGCGCCGTGGCATTTATAACAATTGTGGGCCAATATCGCCCGTACTTCTACATTCAATTCACCTATTTGTTTTTTCGTTAGTTGGGCAGTATCATTTTTAAATGAAGCCAAATTAAAATTGCCTGCCCTTGCGCCGTTATAGTCTGCACTCCACGGAATGGCAGCAGTCAGGTAATCTTTGCCATGTGTTAGCGAAGCTCCAAAGTGCCCTGCCACCGATACGCCGATTGCACTAAAAAACAAAACGCCCCGGTATAATTTTACCAGGCCTGCCTGTTTGTTTTCCTTAATTCTATCCAACACTAACCATGCAACCGCAGCCAGCGCCGTTGTAGCAATGCCCGACCATTTGTGTAAGTCAATAAGATCCTTGCCATAATCGCCATCCCGGGAAATGAGCAAGCCGAACACTACCGAAACAGCCGCAGTTATTGCGCCCAATGCAACCAATACGTTTATACCGGGCCGCAGGGGTGACGAAAAATTTTTTAGTGTAAAAAGTTCCAGTAGGGCAGCAACCAAAATAAGGCACACGGGAAAATGAACGGCCAGGGGATGCAGCCGGCCCAATAGCCTCCAGGCCCAAAACATACCGTTGCCTCCTGCTTCGGACGAAACAGTGTCAGCAAATCCATTGTAGGCCACCATGCTTATCACCAAAATAGTGATGACTACAATGCTTTTCTTTTTGCCTGAAAAAATATTTTTGATATTACTTTTCAATCGTTGCAAAATGTAAAATAACAAAAAAAGTTCAGGTAG
>NZ_JBMQQG010000260.1:0-18110 GCF_057362405.1 Ginsengibacter sp. | reverse complement strand
TATAATGAATTTAATCACCCTACTTGGCCTGGTGGCTGCATTTTGTACCACCATCTCTTTTTTGCCGCAGGCTATTAAAACAATTCAAACAAAAAATACGAGTGGCATATCGCTTTCAATGTACACGCTATTTACGTTTGGTACTCTCGTCTGGTTCCTATATGGATTGTTAAGCCATAACCTCCCTATTAGCGTAGCCAATGGTATAACACTTTTATTTGCCTGTATTATTCTTTCGTATAAATTAAAGTATAAATAAAATTGGCGGTGGAGATCGATGTCCATGATAATATTAAACAACAACAATTTGAAATAAGCATTGGTGGCGAAGTAGCTACGCTTCAATATCGTTTCTATAAAAATGATGTAGCTCTCATGCACACGCATGTTCCTGAAAAATTAAAAGGTAAAGGCCTGGCAACTGCTTTGGCAAATTTTGGCTTGGAGTGGGCAAAGAGTCATAACAAAAAGGTAATGGTGTATTGCCCTTTTGTCGGAAGCTATTTGAAAAAGCACCCGGAATACAATTTCCTGGTGGACAAAAATTATGTGGGATGATTCTGTCACATATAGATTATACACAAGGAAACCTGTACAGTTAATAATTGCGATCAACTATTTTAAACTGCGGCTACGCATAATAGTTACTATGCCCCGCCAGGTATTCACCTTTATTCAAATTTAAATACCCTGAAGGAATGAGGCTTGAGAGTAATTGCAAAAGCATTGGTGCCATTGTCTTTTGGCTGAAACCACATTCTTTGCGGAACGCGGGAAGTTCCGGTAAAAGTTTCATTCGTTTGCAAATCAGTTAATTTCTTATAGTCTTTAGTGGTGATCACATTTATCTCTGTTGATTCTGGCAAAAATGATTCTACAACGCAGGTATTGTTATCATAAACATATATACTAACGTTAGCGCGGCCTTCTATTTGCACCTTCATCTGGCTACACAATGCTTTCCTTATTGTATTTAATGCTCCGGCGGGATAATGATAGAAATCGGCAAAATTATCAGGTATAGTTAATACATAAAATTTACCTTTTGAATAATCCGCTTCATGTAAAAGAGGCCATCCGTTGGGCCCGTCAATGGCTGATAACATCTCCCATGAATCATTGGTAAGGTAATCGATCTGTGGAATTAAAATAGGTTTTTCTGAATGCGCTGTTTTGCCAAAACCAACAATAAAATCCTTTACCAGGGCCTTCCTGTCAGTGTATCTTATTTCGGCAATATCTTCAATGCCCTTTCCCTGTAGTGCTCTTAATAATCCTGAAGTGATAATTACCGATTTACCCTGCACTAATTGCTTTTTTATCTTGCTGACAATGTCTTTGTCAAATGCCGCTTCTTCAGTTAATAAGATTACACTATCATCAGTGGGAAATTCAGGGCGCTCATCCATTGGCAACCCAATCATGCCCAGGTAATTTTGCAAAAAATCTTCACCAACTGCATGGTAAGGCCGGTAACTTTTTATGCCCACCGGCTTTCCTAATTTACCAAGAAATTTATCTACCGTTTCAAATGCATATCCCGCGGCCCTCGCAATAGTTGTTGGTTTGGCGGGCTCTCCACCATTAAGATTAACCGGTTTCATCATTTCATCAAAATCAAAACTGGTTTGTTGTCCCTGCCATGGTGCACGATCAGAAGGTATGATGGCTCGTGATAATTGAGAGAAATCGAACAGTGTTGTTTCAGGCGCTTTGGCAAAGCAGGTTATCCAAAGTTGTTCTGCATAGCGGTCGAAGTTGCCCATACCACCCGGATCTACCCATCCGCCACCATTACCGCCGGGCTTGATATTTGAAAAATAACGGAAGATGTTATAGCCGAGATATTGTTGTAAATGCTGGGCGCTGAATACCGCATCTCTTGTTTCTGTACCCGTGTAGATGCCGTCAAAAATTGAGGGTTCTTTTTCAAGGTTAAATCCTAAACCCTGGAAATGCTCGTACCAATTAGGAAACTTCACAATTATCTTTACTTTGGGATTTACTGCCTTGGCAGGGCCCACCACCAGGTTGTTCGCTGCATCTGTCATCAGTTGGAGCCGGTATTGCGTCCAGCTTCTTGCGCCTTTATCTTTTATGGCGCCATCGTCCTTACAATTAGTAAAAAAGAAATCATCCAGGATTACCTCATTAAAATTTCTAGCGGTGTATTCAGCAATTTCTTTGGCCCTTTTACGGTCTTCCGGATTACTATAGCAAAAAGTTTGGAAACGGTTACGTTCATTGATGGTAAAGGTGATACCTCCGGCAATTTCGATACCCCTGTCTTTGAAGAATTTTTTGGCAATATCCAGCGTATGTTGGTCAACAATTAAAAGATCGCGATGGGTTTCAAGATATACTTTATCTACTTTAAGCTGACGGGTTATTTCATCCCAAATGGGTTTAAGATAACCAGTGGTATCGTTCATCTTTTTTACTTCATACGCACGGCAATAAACGGACACTTTAAAGTTCTGATATTTTTGCGAATAGGCAGATACGTTAGTACACGAGAACAAAGCAATGCAAATAAAACGGGTGATTGTATTCATGGATTTTATTTAAGATTTATTACGAATAGATCTTTCAGAATATTGATGCTTATTTTGGAGAACACTCTATCAACCCTTTCCTTTCAGAAATAAAATCTAACGGGGCAAGCTTATAACTGCTAAACGTACTCTCACCCTCCGTTATCTTTATATTTGTATCAATCGGCGGATTTTCAAAAACCTGTATCTTGCCCGTTACGGGCCATTTAATTTCAATCCTTTCAATAGAAGCTGCCTGGCCAATACCAATATGCTGCTGCAAAGGATTAGAGCCAAAACTTCCGCCGGAATTTACATCCCTGTAAACCGATCTTTCTATATTATTCTCTTTAAACGTTACTTTTATTTTTGCGCCAATGGCCGGTTTGTTAGACACGGTTCCCTGCAGCGTCAGATTTATCCAGTGATTATGGTTTTGACCGGGGTTTAAATACAATGAATTTTCATAAGCATCTCCTTTATAGGCGCCTCCCATTTTTATATAGATATCTTCATTGCCGTCGTTGTTAAGATCAACAAAAGAAACGCCATGTCCCTTTTGTAGATTACCTACACGTGCCGATGTGGTAACATCAATAAAACTAACTCCATTCATATTTTTAAACAACTTATTTGGAACAGCAGATTTAAGCTGAGGGTTGCCGGTGCCAAGATAAAAATCGAGATAGCCGTCGTTATCAATGTCGCCAAAATTTGATCCCATCGCAAACGCGATTTTATTCAACCCAACTTTGGCAGATACATCTTCAAACGTTCCATCATGATTATTCCTGAATAAAAAAACTTTGCCCGCATTGTTCACAGCAGCTTGTGTTGCCTCGGCTCCCGCGTAATAAGCGAGGGATTCATTAAATTCATAACCGCATACAAGAATATCAAGCCAGCCGTCATTGTCATAATCAAAAAACCAGGTGGGAAAAGTGCGGGACCTGTTTTTGGTTAAGCCAGCTTGCTCGCTAACATCCGTAAATTTTATAGGGCCGTTTTTTACTGACTCATTTTTCAATAATATTTTCTTCCCGGTTAATGTTGAAATGAAGATATCTGTCAACCCATCATTATTGTAATCGCCGGATGTAACCCCTTTTACATAATCAGTTATTGCGCAACCAGCCTTAGCTGCCATTTCTGTAAAAGTGCCATTTTTATTGTTGATATATAATTCACATGGATGTGCTTCACCGCCGGTCGTTGTTTCATTGCCAATAAAAACATCCAGCCAGCCATCATTGTTAAAGTCTGCCCAGGTTGCTGTTTGTGTAGGATGAAAAGAAAGCATTCCGCTTTCTTTCGTAACATCTGTAAATGTTCCATTGCCATTGTTCCTTAATAAAGAATTCGGCGTCTGCCCATATTTCCCTCTCCATCCTCCCCGCAATACGAAAATATCTTTGAAACCATCATTGTTATAATCTGTTTGCATCATGTTTAAGCCGCCGGTTAAATACCCAAGCCCGGATGAATCTGATACATCCGTAAATGTGCCGTTACCATTATTCCTGTAATATCGCATCGGCTCGGTGAGTGACCAACTGCTCAAAACAATATCAGGATAATTATCATTATTAAAATCATCAATGATACAGCCGCCTGCCATGCATTTATAATTTAACCCGGCGTTTGCTGCCACGTCTCTGAAAGGTTTTACAAGGTGCATACTATCATCATTGGTTATTTTTAAAAGGAACTGAGGCGGCACTTCCTGCGGGTATCCGCCAGTGGTCATATAGGCAATATTCAGCAGCCATCGTGATTCCAAATCGCCGGGATTATCTCTTAATAAAGCTTTATATATTTCAATGGCTTTTTCCGAACCTGTTTTATTTTGATGCACACCGCCTTTTGAAATGGGGAATATGCACGATTCGGCGTTGTGCATGTTAATACAATTCATCCTTTCGCCCAACCTTAAATAAGTAATCGCCAGGTCTTTCATGATCGGTTGTCTTTGATCAATATAACCCCTGGGTATTTTATTCAGTACGTCCTGGAAAATATCAATCGCCTTTTGCTCTTGTCCCAACTCGAGGAGCGCATTTGCTTTTTTATCCAGCGCTGTTATTACCGCATTTTGATCACGTGAATTATTAACTACAGAATCGCAAAATTTCACCATTGCTTCGGGGGCAAAAGGATTTTCAGCGGTGTTACTATATTTTTCGCCGGCTTTTAAAAGATCAATCATCGCCTGGTTTGGCAGCGGCTTTTGCTTGCAGGAAATAAAACAGCACGACAATATTATGAGCAATTGGATGGGTAGGAGGCAGACTTTTACCCGGTGAAGTTTTCTGTCATTATATTTAAACAATAGTGATATAATAAACTTAGTTGTCATGTGCTTTAACTTAATACCGGGATAACATAAATGAGCAATATAAAAGCAAAATCAAACTGCGTGTATGCTATAAATATTCGGTGTCGATTTATTTCTTGTTAACCCGGAATACCCGCATTGAATCATTGTTTACTGCGGCGAGTATTAATTTTTCTCCATTCGCTAATTTGATAAGTGCCATATCTTTTACGTCTCCTTTTATAATAAAACCACTTTGCACAGGAGAAACACTTGTGAATGTCTTCATGCTGTTGCCCTTCAAAAAACAACCATACGATGCATCGTATCTGCCGGTCACTACATCCGATTGATAATCATTCCCTGCAAGTATGAGATCTTTGTGACCATCCCCATCGAGGTCGTTGCAAATGATAGCATTTACCGGTGCAAATTGTGCTTCCATCGGTAAAGGGTGTTGTACGAATTTTCCATTGCCTATATTCTCGAACCAACAACTTTGTGTTTCATCGCATTCGAGTTTCAGCATATCGTCTTTTGATTTTCCGCTGAAAAAATCGTCATAAGTTGCATCAGCGTAATCTTTATAAAGTAGAAATTTCTTTTTTATGCCGGGCACCTGCTCAGCAAGCTGATCGCGGCCGATTCCGGGGAACGATTGTTTTTTACCTTCTTTATTCTTTATATAATAAAACATAATGGGATCTATGGTGCCATTGCCATCCATGTCTGAGGCAAACAATTGAATAGGTTCTGCCGGAGTGGCCTGGTATTCGCAGTTCAGGCCAAGATTGCCTGCTACAAGGTCAATGTCTCCATCGTTATCGATATCAGTTGCAATAAGGCTGCGCCACATGCCATTTGTGTGCGTGAGTCCACTGGAGTCGGTTACTTCCTTTAATATGCCGCGATTATTTTTAAAGAACCTTATCGGCATCCATTCACCTGCAATAACAAGATCCAGCTGCTTATCATTATCAAAATCTGTCCATACAGCCGAAGTAACCATGCCCGGTTTTTGTAAGGCCGGGCAAACCTTTGCAGTTACATCTGTAAAGATTCCTTTATTGTTTTGCAAAATGAAACTTTTGGGAGACAGGGGATACGTTTTGGAAACTCTTCCTCCGATAAATAAGTCCGGTTGCCCGTCACCGTTATAATCGCCTGCGGTTACACAACCTGCTATTGTTCTTACATCCGAAGGAATGGCATTGGGACTCAATTTAAAATTTCCCTTCCCATCGTTTAGGTATAAGCGCGGTTTATAAAAAGGCGAATTTTCTTCATATTGTACATCCCCGGAGGTAACAAGCAAATCAAGATCTCCGTCGCCATCAGCGTCAAATAAAATACAACCCATATCTTCCTCCATCTTGATACTGTCAGTAAGATTCTTCGAAATAAATGTTTGTGCCGGTTGTTGTGTAAATATTTTTCCGGAAAAATTAAAGGCTCCGCCGATGAAGAAATCTGTCAGTCCGTCGTTATCAATATCGCCAGTCGCTATGAACGGGCCAAGCTGTGAATATTTGTGGGGTAGTAATACCTGGGTAGCAAAGTCGTTAAAAATATTTTCATGATGTTGGTATACAATTCCTGAAGCACCTGTAACATCTGAAAATAGGGGAGTTGTTTTTGTGGTGCTGGCGATCTCGTTTTGAGTGGCATCCTTCCAGGAAAGAACCATGAATGTATCGGCATTTATGTTCCTTATTACCTGCTTTTTATTATCAGGCCAAATGGCTACAAGTGAATCAACACGCTTGTCGCTGCCAAGGCCAAATAATAGTTGCCGGTCTACCGTTGAAAAATATCCGCGAACCGGATTTTCTTCCTGCATTTGAATCCTTCCATGATTATATACATAAACTTTTGTTCCGAATGCACGTGTATTCAAACTATCTCCCTGCAACTGCAGGCTTAAAAAATGATTTTGCGCTGGCTTGTTTTTTTGATTTGTATTGTTGATAAAAACGAAGGCCTCCTGGTCAATATTATTTACCACGAGGTCAAGATCTCCATCATTATCTAGATCAACATAAGCTGCTCCATTCGACATACCGGGTTTATTAATGCCGGCAATTTCTGACGCATCAGCGAATGTGTAGTTGCCTTTGTTCAGGTATAAATAATTGGGAAGATTAACGTGATTTAATGAAGCAAGTTTTTCCCGGATTGTTTTTTCCTGCTCCTGTCGTGTTTGGTTGCTGCTAAATATTTTATTGCTAAACGCCAGGAAATCTTCATCGATAAAATCACGCCCGATACCGTTTGTAATATGCATATCCTTCCAGCCATCATTATTGAAATCTGCCAACAACACACTCCAACTCCAATCAGTAGCTTCAATTCCAGCCAGCTGCCCTATTTCACTGAAAAAAGGTATACTGGTATCTCCCGAACTGTAAGAACCATTATTGAGCTGGAGCATGTTCCGCATAAATTCCGGTTCATAACCCATGGCCCGTTCAGCCTGGTACCTTTCATAATTCATAAAAGAAAAGGCTGTCTTTTTTCTTTCGTTTGATTCCGGCAGCATATCCAGTGTAACAACATCGGGTAGTCCATCATCGTTTATATCGCCTGCATCCGCCCCCATGCTAGAGTAACTCTGGTGTTGTAAGGATTCACTTATTGTATTGGTAAAGGTTCCGTTGCGGTTATTGAGCCACAATTCATCATTGCTCAAAAAATCATTGGCCACATAAATATCAGGCCACCCGTCATTGTTAAAATCACTAACGGTTACGCCTAGCCCATAACCATCTTCCTTGATATTAGCCTGCAACGTTACATCATGAAAAACCGGGTGGTCAGTTCCGGGTGCGATTCCGTCATTTCTATAAAGCCGGTCATTGGCAAGTGATCTTCCACTTCTGTCACGTGGAAAAATCGTATTTCCGTTTTTGCTGCTCAACAGGTAATTGGTTAGATACATATCAAGATCGCCGTCCTTATCGTAATCAAGAAAAACTGCCTGGGTAGAATTGCCCATATCCGCAAGTCCATACTCCGCAGCTTCTTCTTTGAACGTAAGGTTGTGCTGATTAATAAATAAGAGATTTTTTGAACGGTGCATCAAATCTTTTCCAAATACGCAAACATATATATCATCATAACCATCATTATTAATATCAACGATACTAACTCCCGTGCACCAAACATCCGTTTTAAGACCTGCTTTTTCAGTGATATCTTCAAACTGGTTGTTCCCCTTATTTATGTATAGCCTGCAGCTGGTCTGATTGCCTGAAAAGAAAATGTCTTTTAAACCATCATTATTAAAGTCGCCGATACCAACGCCGCCGCCCATGTAGCCAAACTCATTAATGAAAGAGCGGGAAGAATCGTTATCGCGAACATCGTTACTGAAATGAATACCCGATACTGCACTACTGAGTTGGGTGAATAGAGTGTCTTTTTGCTTGTGAATACACGAAGTAAAAAAAGTAATCGCTGTAAAAAAAACAAAATAGGTCCAATAATCAAGTCTCGGTTTCATGCAATTGCAAGTTATTCTTTTAATAAATCGATTAGCTAACAATACTGTCATTTCAAAATACAAAAAGGCAAAAAAATAGAGGCTATACAAATAGCCTCTATGTAATAAAGTTGTACCAACTTATTTTAGTAAAGGATTGGCGGCAATTTCACTTGCCGGAATTGGAAACAAGGCAACCTGTCCAGGTTTTGGATCAGGCCTGATTGACGGGTAATAACCTTTAGCCCTCCACCTTAACATATCAATATTATTGACTTCTTCGGCCGCTAACTCTACAGCTCTTTCATGCATCACCGCTGCAATTGCCTCATTTTTTGTTGTTAGCACCACCGGAGGCATATTTACACTTGGCCGTGCACGCACTTCATTAATGTAACTAGCTGCCTGGGCAGGACTTCCGATTTCAGCTTCGCATTCAGCAAGCATTAGGAGCACATCTGCATAGCGTATTAGTCGCTGATTAATACCATCCGGATGAAAGCCATCATCAGTCCAGTCCAGCACGGAATATTTACGAAATACCCTCTTCTTCATCACACCGTTATGATCACTTTGTGCCACATTCATGCCATCTTCGGTAAGCGCCACGCCAGCGGCTGTTCCTCCCATGGTTAATATCTTATCGCCGGATTCATAGAAAGTATATTTATACCTTGGATCACCCGGTTCAAACTCATCAAGAATTTGTTTGGAAGGGACGACATTACCCCAAACAATTCCATACTCCTGGCTACGCATTATGCTTGCATCGGCCGTAGCACCTTCACCCGTGTATCCCCAGTTAAAGTTGTCATCTCCTTTATCAAAAAAAGCGACTTCAAAAACTGACTCTGAATTAAACTCATGTTCTGTCCCATTTAACTGGGAACCCCCAAGTGCAACGTCCCCATCAAAATTATCAGAAAAATTAGGCACAAGGCTATACTTGCCGTAAACCTGCAAAAGCGCCTGTTTAGCGGAAGTATAATCTCCCTTTTGCATTTCAACTTTCCCCAACAGAGCGTTCGCGGCGCCCTTTGTTGCCCGTCCCTGTTGAGCAGCAGTTACTGGCAATTTTGAAACTGCATCGGTCAGGTCACTTATAATTAATGTATATACGTCAGCAGCAGGCGATTTAGCTTTGTAGCCTGTAGCAGACGCAACAGGTTCGGTATAAAGCGGAACATCACCCCACATAGTTACAAGTTCAAAATATGCCCATGCTCTTAAAAATTCGGCTTCGCCAACAGTCACATCTCTAAGTGCTGCGTTGTCGGTTACATCTGGCGCTTTTGTAATAACAAGGTTGGCCCTGTTAATCATCTGATAAGTACCATTCCAAACGCTTGTCATTACCGCGTTAGAAGGCGAGGGAGCAGGTTGTTTTAACAGCTCCGCTCTCGGCTGCTCCAATTGAGCGCCACCGGCGCCGGTTTCACTGCCTCTCATATCATGCGTGAAGAACCATTCACGGCCGACCAGGTTGCCCGCACGTAAACTGGAATATACAGCATCTACACCATTCTGGAGCTCGGCAGCAGTCTTAAAATAACTCTCAGTGGTCGGGTTATTTTGGTCAGTTGTATTTAG
Source organism: Ginsengibacter sp. (assembly GCF_057362405.1). NCBI lineage: Bacteria > Pseudomonadati > Bacteroidota > Chitinophagia > Chitinophagales > Chitinophagaceae > Ginsengibacter > Ginsengibacter sp. The sequence continues at coordinate 8,191 of NZ_JBMQQG010000260.1, read as the reverse complement.
CCTTTTATTACAGGCAACTATCACGGCTGCTCCCAGGATAGTCGCAATAATCAGCATTTTCATATTTCGATTCATAATATTATTTTTCATAAAAAATTTGCTTTACTTTTTTTAAAAATTTGCAGTGATACCAACCTGGTAAGCTTTTGGCTGAGGATATACAGCATAGTCAATACCATTGGTCAATGATGAAGAGCCAGGCGCCCTGTTACCAACTTCAGGATCGAAACCAGTATATTTTGTAAATGTCAGTATATTTTGAGCTGAGACATAAATTCTGAAATTGGAAACAATTCCTTTTGTGATGGACTGTAAAGATTTGTCCGGAATTGTATAGCTTAACATGACATTTTTCAAGCGCAGATAAGAACCATCCTCAAGAAAACGATTTGATGGGCGTGCATTCTGATTTGGATCAGAAGAAATTGCACGGGGAACATCAGTATTCGTGTTAGTAGGCGTCCATGCGTTCAATACTTTAGTGCCGGCATTAAAGAAACGAACCATACCTTCGGTAGTTGTTCTCAACGCATTGTATATTTTGTTGCCTTGCACACCTTGCAAGAATACTGACAACCCGAAATTTTTATAATTCGCCCCGACGTTTAATGAATAGGTAAACTTAGGAATAAAGCTGCCCAAAAATGTGCGATCTTTATTGTCAATAACGCCATCACCGTTTAAGTCCTTGAATTTAATATCCCCGGGACCCGTTCCAGCGGTCTGGGTAGCATGTTTGTTAACCTCATCCTGTGTCTGAAAAATACCTTCCATAACCCAGCCATAATAGGATTGAATAGAATGACCCGGTGCAGTGTTAGTAACATTGTACCCCTCGGTAAGGTCTACGTCAGAACCTGCTTCAATATTTGCTACACCGGGTGCTAAAGAAAGCACCTTATTTGTAATTATACTTATGTTGCTGGAAGCATTCCATTGAAAATCTCCGTGCCTGTCATTGTAGCCCAATTGCACTTCAAATCCATTGTTTCTCATAGCAGCAATATTTTGATTTACCGTAGTGGTTAAATACCCCACTGACGGCGGAAGAGGAACCGCTAATATCAGGTTATCTGTTTTGCGTTGATAGTACTCAGCAGATAAAGTGAATGCATTATGCAGTAAACCCAAATCAAGGCCTATATTCAACTGCTTTGTTTTTTCCCAGTTCAAATCAAGGTTGCCGAGACGCTGGATTGACGAGGCAGGGCCACTGTTGATTGAATTGCCAAAAGGATAGTAAGCACTATTCGCATTAACACTAACCAGCCATGGATAATTGCCCAGATTTGTTCCGTTCAGGCCAGTGATTCCATATCCAGCCCGCAATTTCAACTCCGAAATTTTAGGCATGTTTTTCATAAATTCTTCCTGGTCAATTCTCCAGCCTATAGAACCTGATGGAAAAGTCTGCCATTTTTTACCTGGCGCCCAAACTGAGAGACCGTCACGGCGAATAGCGCCGCTCAATAAATATTTTCCTTTAAAATCATAATTAATACGGCCAATGTAGGATATAATACTATTTTCAGCTATGAGTGTCTGAACGAAGGTATTACTTGCATTATTCAGCGTTTGAAGTTGATTTGACGACTGTTTGCCGTTTGCATTCTCGTTACGTGTCTTTTGGCCCTGGTATTCATATACTGCAATTGCATTAACATGGTGGTCACCAAAAGATTTATCAAATGTAAGCTGCTGCGTATATAATTGAACAGTGGAAATAGCCCTGTTATTCGTAATAGTCGCCAATATTGCACTGGAACCGGCAACGGTACCACTGTCATTAAATATGGGAGAAAACCGATAGTCCAGCCCATTCGAATAATCAATCCCAAAAGTTGATCGGAATTTTAGCCAGTTTGTAAAATTGACTTCCAGGTAAGCTGTTCCTAAAATCTTTGCAGTTTTTCTACTGCCGGGATTTTTTACCTTGGCATCTTCTATCGGGTTGGTTGGATCGCCACCATCCAGCACTGAATTTACTCCTCTAAACCCATCGGACGTAGTAGGATCGTATACCGGCATATAAGGCATCATCTTGATCACGTTAACCAAATTGGACCTGGTGCCTGTTTCGTTATTATCATAAGCCTGGTCGGCAAAAGCTGCATAAAGATTTTCACCAAAGGTGAATACTTTGCTGATTTTGTGGTCTGAATTAATACGGAAATTATAACGCTTATATCCCACTGTAGGCGTTGTACCTGTTTGGTCAAAATAACCCGCAGAAGTATAGAACCGCGACACGTCGTTACCGCCGCTCAAACCTATGTTGGTTTGCGTCATAGCTCCTGTTTTAAAGTAAGCGTCCTGCCAATCAGTAACATTATTGCCGTAGGTTGTAGAAGCGCCCTGGTATATGGGAGTATTAACCCAGGGATCCATTCGTCTGCCTACCTTGCTGCCTCTATAGGCAAGTGCATATTGGTCAAATTGCGACGGATTCAGTATGCTGAGCCTTTTTGTTACGTCCTGGGTTCCATAATAAGAATCAAGGCTAACATGCAATTTTCCATCTCTTTTGCCTTTTTTGGTGGTGATCATGATTACACCATTCGTAGCTCTCGAACCATAAATGGCGGCAGCAGATGCATCTTTCAAAACATCCACGGATTCGATGTCCCTTGTATCGAATGTGGCCAGGTCACCGGTAGGAAATCCATCGATAACATATAATGGATTTGAGGCATAAGATATAGAACTGATCCCTCTTATGGCAACAAGTGGTTCTGTTCCCGGGCTTCCGTTGTTTGTGACCGAAAGGCCGGGCACACGCCCCTGAAGCGCCTGCTGTATACTAGCAACAGGGAGTTCTGATATCGTTTTACTGTTTACAGTTGATACTGCACCTGTTACCGAAGTGCGTTTTTGGGTTCCGTAACCCACCACTACAACATCTCCAAGGATAGTCTCAACCGGTTTCAACGACGGGCTGATAGTTGTTTGGGCACCGAGAATGACCTCAAGCGGGGCCATGTTAAGGGAAGAAAATTGTAGGACTTTGGCATTACTCGGAACTGTCAGGCTATAGTTACCATCGGCATCTGTAACAGTACCGGTTTGGGTTCCCTTAACTACCACCGACGCTTTTTGAATCGGATTTCCATTGTTATCAGTCACCTTGCCCGAAATTTTCTTTTGGGCCGTAGCGATAAATGAAAAGGATAAAAAAAAGATTAACGCAAATGCCTGCTTTACTAAGCAGATTGTTAGATTTCTCATACGCAAAAGTTGATTTAAAATGTTAATGTTTGATGAAATTATGGAAAATTTTCAAAAAAAAATAAACCGATTACATTTTTTTATTAACAATGTTGGCAATTTTACTTAATAAGTGTTGCAATGGACGATTTGAGGACTTCTGGTTTCACAATTTTGGGAATAAGAATTTGAAGTTGAAAGGGTCCTTTGGTCCAAGCCTGCATTGAAGGTTATTATTGCATCGGAGGCTAATCTTTCTGATTATTTTGCAGAAGCAGTTTAAATTGGTTAATCATTTTTGGTAACACAATCGATTGTAATAATATTTTCCAAAATGGGTCGCTAAAAAGAATTTATTTTATGTTGACAACTGCCAATGAACCTATCAGTATTATAAGCGTTAACAATCCTTTGCAGTTGACTGATTCGCCTCATGGACTTCATGTTCCCGTTTCTTTTTTTTGCATTTAATAGCCGTGATTTTAGGTTTTCTGATGTAAGTAATTATAAAGTTGCCACGGCCTGGTATTTTACCTATAAATGCAGGTAGACATATGAGAAATTGCGGATCATTTCATATTAAATTTCCGGGCAATCCAGTTGTTTATTTGATATCAATATGTCATTTTAGAAAGCTTTTTAATCGTATTTGCAGTGAGATACGAATTGTGCCACGGAACTAAAATGAATTGACCGCGCAACCGGTTGCAAATTGGCCATTTAATTGGGCGATGGCCATGGAACCTATTCATTTCAATTTTGAATTTTATTCATCTGTTCTGAAAGGCGCCGCTGGCAAACCTTCCTTGTTAATTAAGTTTGGATTAACCGGATCATCTGCCCAGGCATATCGCACATATTTAGGATCGGGCACATCTTTATTCGACACAATTATTGTGGAGCCATCTACATGTGCATCTGCCCAAACAAACTTTTTACCGTCTCCGGCAATGGCAAATTCCTGCGGAACTTCACCGTCATTTGTTGTTAAACCACTACCTGTATGTGTAAAGGAAACAATTATTTTATTGCCCTGAATACTTTGGGATTGATATAACGGACCGGAGTAAACGATGTCTTCTCCATAGGCTAATTTTTCTGCCGCCAATGCCAGACGGTCACCAACCGGCTTCTTGCGGTCAGGATGAATATCGTTCCATTCGCCTATATCAATGGCTACTGCCATGGCTGTATTAGCAACTGATAAAGATTTTGCCTGCGCTTCTCTGAAAGTTGCCCACTGACTTTCGGTAGGCAAATAATTATAGTCGCCAAAGCCGGGAAGTTGAACAAACAGAAATGGAATGATGCCCTCTTTCCATTTACTGCGCCAATCATTGATCATTGCAGGTTGTAGTTTTGCATATTCGGCAGCCTTGCCTGTATTGCTTTCGCCCTGGTACCACACAAAACCTTTGATGGTATAGCCAACTAACGGGGCAATCATAGTATTATACAAAGCTGTCGGCTGGTTTTGCAAGGCAATGCCAAATCCTCCAAAACCATGACCGGGCGTATTTATCAATCCGACTTTATATTGCCAATAGCCGGTTAAATCAATGGTATCATTGCCTGCGATTAATTCATAGGGTTTGTCCGGAACAAAACCACCTTTCCCAAAATTGTTGGTTACACGAACTACAAAAAGATTTTTGCCAGGTTTTAAAACTCCCTCTGGAACCGGGTAACGGCGCTGCGGGTACATATAACCGGTAGAACCCACTTTTGTACCGTTAATGTATAGTTCATCCGCATCTACAATGCGGCCGAGAAATACCTTAGCGGGAAGGCTAGTCATAGATGCAGGCACCTCGATTTCTCTGCGAAACCACACAACACCATTCAAGCCTTTCGCACCTTCGTCTGCCCAAAAACCGGGGATGGCAATGCGATGCCATTCTTTCGGCGTGTAAGAAGGAGCAAACCATTTTTCGGTCATGCCCTTATCTTCAGGATGTGGCATAGATCTCATAGCCGCTGATGCTTTTCTATTAGTTTCGTTTACATAAGCGGAGTCTTTATTTTTTTCAATTGTACTAAGTATAGAGGGAAAATCTTTGAAACTCTCTTCGCTCATCATAGATTCGATAGGTACACCGCCCCAACTCGCATTGATGATGCCGATGGGCACGTGATATTTTGCATATAATGCTTTTGCAAAGAAGTAGGCCACCGCTGAAAATTCTTTTACATCCGAAGGATTCGCCCATTTCCATGAGCCACCTGGCAAATCTGTTTGCGGGCCTTGTAAGTTAGTTGTATTTGGAACCCAGAATTGTCTTATTTCCGGATAGTTTGCGCTTGCAATTTCATCGGCATAACGTACGCCATGTAATATCATTTGATGTACCATATTAGATTGCCCGGCACACAACCATACGTCACCTAACAATATATCATGCAACGTGATTTCATTTTTACCGGAAATATTCATGGTATAGGGACCTCCGGCTTTCATAGGTGGCAACTGCAACGCCCATTTCCCATCACCGCCTGCTTTTGTTTTATATGTTTTACCGTTAAACTTAACGCTTACCTTTTCGCCTCTTGAAGCCCATCCCCAGATGTTGATTTTCGCGTGGCGTTGAAGAATCATGCTGTCTCTTATAAACTGTGGCAGCTTCACCTGGGCTTTTACAGAGTAAGTTGCCACCAAACAAAAACAAACCGTAAAAATTTTTCTGGTAAATTTCATCGAGATATTATTTAATCTTTTTAACAAATTCAGTCGAACCATAACGGGCTAATTCAAAGCCCGCAACATTCCTCTTATCATCTTTTATAAAATGCATTTTGTAGAAGGAAGAATTGAGATAGAAATCGGTTTCGGATGCCGCAAACAACCTAAAATAATTTTTGCCTATGCTAACAGCAAGTGCATTGTTTTCCATTTTTAGTTCTATCTGCATTCCATTGTTAAGTTTATAGGTGCCGGTATATTGGTTAAGTATGTTGGATGGCAGTTCGAGTGACGGGCGTTTAAACACAAATTGCAGTCCTCTTGCATATCCTTCACCTTTAGTTCCTGAATGTCCGGTGTTTTCTAAAACCATGCTCTCCATTTGCAACTTTGTATAATGGCGATTATTTAAAAATAATGTGAGCTTTTCAAAACCCGGAACACTTAACTCTACACCACCCACACACATAAATAATTTTGCTGGAGGGTTGGATGGCACGGCGTGATATTGTTCTTCATACTTATACAAAACATTATTGTCCCAGGTAAATGCAGGGCTTGCGGCAACATAACGGTTAAACATAGACGAATGTGTGAACAGAGTATACATAGTAAATAAGCCACCGAGTGAACAACCGACTAAGGTTTTGTCATTTATATCAACGCGGTAATCGTTTTCTACAACGGGAAAGATCTCATTTTGTATAACTGAGAGGAATTTATCTGCTCCGCCACTTTGGGGTAATTGCTTTTCGCTGGTGGGTGTATAGTCTCTCGCTCTTAAGCTGTCAGGATTGGGATGATCGCCGCCCCATGTAATACCAACAATGATTACTTCCGGAATAAAACCATCAAAATATTGTTCTCCATATAATGCGGTTAATAATGGAAAATCCCATTGCGAATCCATTAAGTAAACAACAGGATATTTTTTATTGCTCTTAGCATAGCCGGCAGGTAACGAAATTTGCAAAACATATTCTTGTCCGTTTATTATTTTCGACGTGATTTCTTTAGTTTGTGAACCGGGAATAGTTACTTCAGTTGTTTGACTGAATGAAACTGATGCAAGCGACGTTGTTAATAAGAGAAATAAATAGCGTTTCATGTATTTTATTTTTAGACCTAACAGTTTTTTAAAGCCGTTTATGTCATTCATTAAATTTTCAAATCATTATAGGGATTGATTGTTTTGATGAAGCCATTCTCATCGTATTGAATCTTTGCAACCTTAATGCTTCGTAGATGCGTTATGCCTTTGCTTAAGCTGCTGTCGTGATAAAACAAATACCATTCGTTGTTGAACTCAACAATAGAATGATGGGAGGTCCAACCCACAACGGGATTTAAAATTCTGCCGGCATAGGTAAAAGGGCCGTACGGATTATCACCAATCGCGTAACAAATGAAATGCGTGTCGCCGGTTGAATAGGAGAAATAATATTTGCCATTGCGTTTATGCATCCACGATGCTTCAAAAAATCTTCTTTCATTATCGCCCTGCAATAATGCTTTTCCATTTTTATCTACTATCAAAACGTCTTTAGGTGTTTCATCAAATTGCAATAAGTCATTCGTAAGTTTTGCGACTTTAGCGCAGAGTGCCGGTTCATCATTTGCCGGCAAATGTGCTGTCGGACTTTCTTCCCGTGTTGCATCAAATGTTCCTGCTCGCCAACGTTGCAGCTGTCCGCCCCAGATACCTCCGAAATACATGTAATAACTGCCATCTTCATCTTTAAAAACGGCAGGGTCGATTGAAAAACTGTTTTTAATAGCTTCGGGCTCTGCTTCAAACGGACCAACTGGTGAATCGCTGATTGCTACACCAATTCTAAAAATGCCATCATAATCTTTTGCCGGAAAGAATAAATAGTACTTGCCATCCTTTTCATTGGCATCCGGCGCCCACATTTGTTTTTCAGCCCAGGGAACCTCTTTTACGTGTAAGGCTATGCCGTTATCTTTTGCTTCACTGGATAGTGAATCCATTGAAATTACATGATAGTCTTCCATCGCGAAATGACTTCCGAGATCATCAAAAGCCTCGCCCGCATCTACATCATGTGATGGATAGATGTAGATCTTTCCGTTAAATATATGTGCAGACGGATCAGCAGTGTAGATGTTTGTGATTAATGGTTGTGATATAGCTTTTTGATTCAATTCATCAAAGTCGATGTGTTGTATGTTGTCTTCGGGCATATTTGAAGCTTTTGGATAAATCTAACAGTTTTCAAAAACCTGTTAGGTTTAATAGATGTTATTTACTTCTTTTTTGTTTTAAATCACTTTCAATTTGTACTT
>NZ_JBMQQG010000259.1:0-7216 GCF_057362405.1 Ginsengibacter sp. | reverse complement strand
CTGTAATGTTATATGAAACAGGCGAGGATGAATTTATGATGCTTACTCATTAGGTGAATAAATTATGATCCTGAAATGCCGGGTGGGGGCACCCGCCAGGAAAGAAGAAACTAATGATTGGTTCATAAAATAAAGTCAGGTCAAAATATTTAAACGCTTTGTTTTCAATTGCTACTTTCGGCACCGAATAGTTATTCATTCACAAAGAGAAAAAAGGAGAGTATAATATATACGGCCTGTAACGGGAGAAATAAAAATATTGCGGCGGGGTTATTTAAACACTCCCAGGCTGTCTAATTCTTCTATTGAAACCGATGGCGGCAAAATGCTATTTTTAATTTTGTGTATCACAAAGTTTGCAGTTTTCTGTGCATTTCCGGCAGTGCTAAATCCTTTGTTACCCGACAACGCTGGTATATTTGGCTGATGAATATACAATGCATTGTTTCTGTAAATATCATACCCGAAACCTGTCGTTACAATTTTGCTTTTAGAAGCATCATTCCTGAAAATTCTAATTTTTAGCGTATCCTTATTTTGCGTTGATTTTAGAGGGGTATAAATGGGTTTTACCCTGGCAACTACAGTATTTTGTTGTCCTTTACTAAGTAATATAAATAAAAGAAAAAATGATGAAAAAAATAATCTCTTCATGTTACCAATCGTTTTATTCATTATCCTTCACTGACAATATTCCCAAAAATCTCTTTTATTTGAGCCATCTGATCCTGTTCCGATATAGGCTTTGCTACCTATAACAAAACTTATAGCATTAAAGCGGGCAGTGCCGGCAAAGTCCAATTTCTGAGTCCATGCGTTTGTCACAGGATCATATTCCCAAAAATCTTTTTTAAAAGTACTACTATTAACTCCTGTTCCAATATATCCTTTGCCGCCTATAGAAAAACCCGTCTCGCCCACCCGGCTGGTGCCGGCAAAGTCCAGGCGTTGGATCCATACATTACCTGCGGGGTCGTACTCCCAGAAATCTTTTTTATATGCGCCTGTGGCGGACAACTGTCCCAACCCGAGATACCCTTCACTTCCTATAGAAAATCCGGTGCCGCCGCTTCGGCCAACACCCGCAAAGTTGGCTTTCGACGTCCAGCTATTTGTTGCCGGATCGAACTCCCAAAAATCAATTTCATCCACGCCATCATACCCGGTGCCGATATAACCTTTTGTGCCGATTGCAAAACCAACCGCACCGGTTCTGCCTGGTCCGCCAAAGTCAGCTTTTCGGGTCCAGTCATTAGCCAGAGGATCATACTCCCAAAAATCTTTTTTATAGGCACCATCATATCCAATCCCAATGTATCCTTTACCTCCAATGCTAAAACCGGTTGCACCTGACCTTGCCGTGCCACCGAAATCAGCTTTCTGGGTCCAGGTATTGCTTAGAGGATCAAATTCCCAGAAATCTTTTTTGGCAGTTATATCATTCCCTGTGCCGGTGTAGCCTTTTGTGCCAATAGCAAATCCCACCGCCTGGGTACGATCTAGACCACCGAAGTCAGCTTTCTGTGACCACACTCCATTACAGGTAGGGCCAACCGGCACGCCGTTATTCAAAACCCCCGAGCTACTAAATGAAATCCACGAAGTCGCGTTCCACATTTCAAGAGCTTTATTATCTGTATTAAAAATTAGAAGGCCAGTCGCCGGCGAACTTATAGCATCACGTTGCACGGTGGTCATCCTTGGAAGTAACAGGCCACTGTTGGTAGAACTAATTTCTACTTTTGCCGAAGGAGCAGGACTGGTTGTTCCTATACCTACATTTTGAGCTCCGGCCGCGAGGCACCATAGCAACAGCATTGAAATAAAAAATGATTTCATAATAGTCTTTTTAGAATTTTTAAAGGGCAATTTATTGTATTCGCGGCTCCTGGTTTTCGGAGTACCGGTAAATAGGAATATCTCGAAGTATTACCGCAGCGCCTTTTCAAATATATTTAAATTGGAGGGAATTTTCAAGTGCCTTAATTATATTTAGCCCCTTCCTGGCGGTTGCCCTCACCCGACATTCGTTTATTCCTGTTATCTTAGAAATAATTATGTCAACCACTTTTAAATATTCCGGAGAGCGAAAGAGTCATCAATCATTAAATGAAGTCTATTTCCGAACTTCAGCAATTAAGGACTGGAAACATTTGCTTAAAGATGACAAATGAAGATGATCATAATAGAAAGTTTTCAATGGTTTGTGAAGGATAGCCGGGAGAATTATTTACTTTTTATAAATTTCAAAACAGGGGTATTATCTCCTGATTTTATTTGAAGAAAATAGACGCCTCCCGGTAAAAACCGTACATCTATTTTATTTGAAACAGCGCTCTTTTCAAAAATGTAAATTACCTGGCCCTTGGCATCAATTATCTTACAAGGGCCATCGCCGCTTTTGAGCGCTGGATCTATATACAAATAGCCTTGAACAGGGTTGGGAAATAATTTTATTTTTCCCTGCAAGGAGTTTCCTTTAATTACTGTGCCATAAGATAAGCTTATAGCTGAGCCGGTTAGCTTATCATCAATAGAACGGGCCGTTACTTTGAACCAGATCTTATCGCCCTCAGAAAGTGAAGAAGTATTCCATTGGTAGCTGGTATCCGTTAATCCCTGCACAAAAGGTGTAAAGGTAGCTTTGTTGTCTGTGCTGTATTCGAGATCGTAAGTAACGGGGTTGCCCTCATCAGCATTTAGAAGTTGCCACGTTATTGGCAAAGATGTATAGTATTGGCCACCTGCAAATGCATTAACAGATAATTGCGGATTGTGGTAAGAATGTAAAAGTTCCGCAAATCCAACGCCGGTTACCGCCTTGCCTTTTATAGTTCCTGCAATGGTGGTGGCTCCTTCAAAAAACCGAAAGGGCCACGTTACTTCATTATCATTATTTTTTGCCGAAATTGTCAAATCTATTTTATTACTGTCGGATGTAAATCTCCATTTATTAGAATAGCATGCCAGGCTATCAGGCATCCATGTAAATCCAAGACGCTCAATTTTAAAATCGCTAATGGTATATTGCGTTGTATCGTCTACATAAGCTGATAACAGCCGGTATTTATCATTGGATGGTATGGTATTACTTTGTGTAAAAATATTCCAGAGATTTACATCCATCCCATTAGACAATTGCATCTGAAACCATTCATATTTTTCACCGGTAAACGGGTTTAAATTGCCAAATTGCCGGTCAATCCATGCCGTTCCGGTTACATCATCACTTACCCCATTTAAAGAAAGTTTTCCTGAAACCTCATTGCTGGTTTGGGAGTAATAATAAGTGTAGTTGGAAGCGCCTTGCTCAAGGTAACCATCGTCACCCAAAATAAGGGGCCGTTTTAGACTTACATAATTCAAATCTAATGCCGCAACAGGTGAAGCGGCATGTATGAGATATTCAAACGGAACAAGTTTATTATTTGCATCAACTTTTGTGGTGAATGTTTCTGTTCCTTCGGTGGATACTGAAGCACGAATATGCAGGTTTGAGGTAGACAGGCTATCATATTTAAGTACTTTTGAATCCTGGTAAAATTTTCCTGTGGCTTCATCTGTAACGTTAAGTATTCTAAAGCCATCATAACCTAACGCGGGATAATAAAAGTAGGTGAGCATATAATTGTAGGTTTTTCCGAATGATCCCGTAAGATGCCCCGAAGTGTACCACCATTCAACTGGTTCTGATGTATGACGCCCTTCATCTGCAGGAAAAGAAAGTAAGCTTCCGGCGGGTTTATAAGGATATACCTTCCAGTCTTGTGCATGACATGTAACGCCGGCATAAAGAACCGCTATTAAAATGCAGCATTTCAATTTCATGGGGCAGCAATTTTTTCTCAAAATAGTTATTGTACTTATGAAAAGCAATAATTAATACAAAATTATATATTGATGCAGCCTGTAGATAAATTAACACCGTTGAAAAACAGGTATTTTTTAGCTCTTGACTAAACTCATATCCGGCAATGTTCTAAGTCATAACCCGAGCTTACTTTGTGACACAATTTTATACTGCAAAAAATAAGCGGTATGCTTTTCAATTACAATCTATATGGCTTGGAAAAATTCGGCCGGTATCTTTAATAATAATCATGATGTCTATTATTGGGATTATTTTTAATTGAAACGAACAGGCAGTCCATGAATACCCTTGTTTAAAGCATTTATAAAAAAATGACCAATTTTTTAAAACGGATTTTAGATGCGATACAACATTGTAAAAGATGGATCATTACCATTTTTATTCTGTATTGTGTTTCCTGCCTGGTAGGAATAATAATGGTGCATTCCGGTAATTTATTTGCGTTGTCTCAAAGAGACAGGATAGTCGGCAAGGCTAATGCGCACGACAAAGCTTCCATCAATTACATTAATGGCAACAAGGTTAAAGCGGCTTTAATTGATTTTAGCGGAAACCTTTTTTTGGGTTCTGTGCCGCAAACAGTTGCAGGGCTTTCCGTAGTTATTCCGTTTATGTCAGTTACTTACCAGGGCTGGGTAGGCGGCATTGTTTCAGTGGACGGACAACATGTAAGCAGGCTTGACAAAAGCAAAACGGCTATATATTATTTGATCGTGCTTATATTACAATTTATACCTTATTCGCTTGCGATAGGCTCTGGAGTTAAGCTCGGAGTAGATACTTATCAATTAAATAAGGGAAAAAGCTTACTTCAGTTTAAGTTTAGCCGCCCTGCTTTAAAAGATATTCTTTTCATTTATTTATTGGTTATTCCTTTCTTTCTTCTCGCATCCTGCTTTGAATTTTTAAGCGGCTGGAATTTTTAAAACCGGGTACCCGTCACCGTTACTTTATTCTCAACGCCGGTCCCGTAATCCGGTCGGCCGGGCAATACTATTTCACGATCATCGGAAGTCTAATGGCAAGCTTAAAACCTATAACGATAGAAATATGATTGACCTTGAAAAACTATTATCAGGAGGCGACATGCGTTCAGAGGAACAAATCCATATTAAATGCTATTACTAACCTAAAAGGATATTCGTTGCTATCAGTGCTATTTAAGATTGTAAAATGCACCAAATGAAAAATCGAATATGCCTGTTGTAGAGGTAGTTAATCTCGTATCCAGTTTTGTTGAGGCTGAAAGCAGGCTAAACTGGAAGAATAATCCTAATTTTCGATATACATTGAAAAGGCCTTCCATGTAAGGCTGTATGGTTACAACATAATTTGTCGCATTGCGTGCATACGTTGATTTTGCCATAGTAATATCATGGGAAGTAGGTACTTTGAAAGTAGAATCAAATACAACAGCAGCGTTACTTTTCATTAAAAAGTCAGAACGAAGATTCAAGCCAAGGGACAATTGAAAATTATTAACCGGCCTTGTAAGGGTATACGATGCTGAAAGCGGTACTTGTAAATAATTATTGGTGAACCGCAAATAACTCAAATTAAAGCTATCGTTTCGCGCCTGTGAATCAAACAAAAACAGCGCAATTAAAATATCGTCGATGCCATACTTATTCAGGCTGTAATGACGCTGACTAAAGCCTGCGCCGGCTTTAAGTGTAAATCGTTTATTTTTTAAAGGTATAGCAACCTGTAATGCGTAAGAAGTCACATCACCCAGGCGGGTTTTGTTTCTTCTTCCGGGAGGTACGAGGCTATCGGCGCTTAATTGTTCAAAAAAAAGTCCCGGTAATACGGATACTTGAATCTTAGGTTGGTTTACTTGTGCATTAGTTGCTGTAAAAATGAAAACAAGTATTGCTGGTAATAATGACTTCACAAGTTCAAGACAATTATAATATTAATTCGCTGCCTGGTTTCAAAAGAAGAGAGAATTTTTATTCCGGCAGGCATTTTTTTTGAATGATTGCAATCAGGGGGAACACGTCAGCGGGTAACATATTTATCAGCAGTTTTACACCGCCAGATGTCGCCACTAACTCCCTCAATTCTGTAGCAAATTTGTATTAACGTTTCATTGTTAAGCTTCGGGATACATGTATCGTCTTATATACATCATTCACAAATAAAAAGCATATTATGAAAAAGATTATTACACTATTGTTCGTTGCAGGTTGTCTCACCACGGCAACGTTTGCCCAGGACGGTGGACGGCATCGGCAATATGACAATCAATATAAAAACGACAGAAATTCATCATACGGCGACCGTGGCGACCGTAACGGATACAACAATGATTATCAATGGCAAAACCGCCATAGTGACGATCGTCACGACCGCGATGGATGGGACCGCGATGGATGGGACCGCGATCGCAGGGATCGTTGGGATCGTGGCCACAGGGATGGTTGGGATGGTGATGGTGATCGGAGAATCCACAGGCATTACCGCGAGTATGACCACGACAGGGTAATGAGAGCCAACCCCTACGGATACAACCTGCCCGTGGCCTCCTTCCAAATAGTTATTGGCCGTCGTCACTAAAAAAAATTCGTACAATTTTATGAGCCCCGCCTTTGCGGGGTTTTTTTTTAACGTTTAAATAATTAAGCACTACAATTCTTAGTTTGCAGCTAAGGATATTTTTTGGAAGATATTTATAACAGTGCCTTAAGTTATTAAAGTAAACAATGGCGACTCAATAAGATTGAATTTTGTTATAGATTTAATGTTCGTAAATACTTGGTTGCAAGCCGGCCCTCGCGTAACTAACGGTTATTAGCACACTAAACATGGATCGGATTACGGAGGGGAGATAGAAACAATCTGTTGATATTAAAAATGTGAGCCTTGCTAAAAATTATAAGCCGTATTGTTTGGACTCTTTCTGTCGTTAGCATGTTTGCCGACATCGCAAGCGAAATGCTTTATCCGATCATTCCTGTTTATTTACAGGATATCGGCTTTTCAATATTTCTCATCGGCTTACTTGAAGGAATTGCAGAAGCCACTGCAGGAATCAGTAAAGGATATTTCGGCAGCTGGTCCGATAATATCGGTAGGCGAATGCCATTCATAAGATGGGGATATTTTCTCAGTGCACTCGCAAAACCAATGATGGTAATTTTAAAATTTCCTCTATGGATATTTTTTGTAAGAACAACTGATAGAATCGGAAAAGGACTTCGCACTGCTCCGCGTGACGCTTTGCTTTCGGCCGAAGCCACGCAAAAAACCAAAGCAGAAGTTTTTAGTTTCCATCGCGGGTGGGATACGTTAGGAGCAGTGTTTGGGCCCCTGCTTGCTTTATTGTTTCTCTATTTTCATCCG
>NZ_JBMQQG010000258.1:0-5732 GCF_057362405.1 Ginsengibacter sp. | reverse complement strand
GCGGTCAACTGAATAGAAATGTTCTTCATGTGTTGGCAATTTTATTTTTCTGCCATTTTTCCATTCTTGTTCAATTACAGGATGCGATATTAATTTGTCCTGCACATAAGAACCCTTCCGATCGAAGTAAAGATTGTTAAATGCGTGATCGATATTAATAGGACGGGGTTGTCCGTTCAAGTCTAACCGCAACCAATCGTACATTTTAAAAGTATAAATGTAGGGCGTGCTACTGATCTCGAGTACCATATTATTTTTTCCGGAAGCATGGATGGTTCCATTGGGGATAAGAAACAGATCATGTTTATGAGCAGCGTGTTTTTGTACATATTTTTCCTCCTGCATTTCAACACCTTTATTTTTAGCGTCCAATAAGGCCGTCTTGAATTCGCCAGGTTCAATATCGTTTTGAAAGCCTAAATAAACTTCTGCACCCGGCTCACAATCGAGTATGTAATAGGTTTCATCCTGGGTGAAATTTTCTCCAAATTTTTCCCGGATATAATTGGGTCGCGGATGGCATTGGATCGAAAGATTTCCACCACTAAAAGTATCCAGGAAATCAAATCGTATGGGGAACTCTTTTCCAAATCGCTGTGCAGCCTTACCCAGTAATTTTTTATTATCAAAAAATAAAAGGAAGTCGAATGAAACTTCGAGTAAGCATTCATTTCCTTCTATAACAATTCCATTCTCGGGAGTAATCAATTCAAAAGACCATGCATAATTTACTTCTTCTTTATTCAAACCAGCTATGTTCTTCTTCATCCAGTTGCCTCCCCAAACACCGGCTTCAAACCATGGCCTGGCGCGGAAGGGCTGTTGCAATATTTCATTGAGTGTATTTCTAAAATCAATGCCATCCATCCATGTTATTTCGTCGATGCGTTGTTCATCAACGATGCAATCTATTTTTTTTATTAATTGTTCTTTGTGTTTATTAAGTACCGGCCAGTCAACAAAATAAAACCGCTTATACATTTGTGTGTTAGAGCCCAATTCACTACTCCCAATATTGTTTATACTGCCCGATCTCATTCGGTATTGAATTTCATTTTTAGGTACGTCGGTATAAATCAGCAATCCGTTCCAATTGGCCAATGCAGCACCGGTACCATAAACAATGGATATATCTGCATCCATATCCGGATGAAGCAGTTCCAGTTTTTGAGTGTCAAAAAAGCCGGAAAGATTCCTTTTATATTTTTTGCCAAATACAGGATCATCTCCATTGAGATTATCTTCAATCATCCTTTCAATTTCGACAGGCGATTTGAGACAGGTATTTATATCATACCAAAAAACATTTTTCTTCTTTGTCAACAGGGCATTATGCAATTGTTGGCGGAAGGTCTCCCATAATACACCTCCGTATCCATCGATGGTAATTATTCTTTCATTATTGATCTTATCAGCCAATGAAGTAAAGCCTTTGTTTACATCATAGCCGGAGTGAAACGAAGGAAAAATATCGTAAGACGAATGGCTTATTGTAACAGAAGTTACAGGCAATAAATGCTGGGTTGTTTTTCTTTTACTCAGCGCATCATGTGCTTCGTTTTGTTCTGCTGCAAGAATAGCAGCGCCTGTTAAAATACAATCTTCAGTATCGTCGCAAAAAATAATTTTTATGTGCTCACTAAGTAGTCCCAATCGTCTTTTTAACGACGATACAAACAACTCATTCGCTTTTGAAATATTTCCGCCAATTACTAATTCGTCACATTGAAATTGTTGTAGCCATGGCAAAAGAAAATACCCGAGGTTGTTACCTAATTCTCCAAAAACAGAAGCTGCAATTTCAGGATATGTACTAACCATCTCTTTAACTGATGAAATTTCTTTACCAGCTGCTTGCCTGTATTCATTCAAAATCCAGCGTGTTGAAAAATAATCATCTGCTTTAGCTAATAAAAAATCCTGGTCATAAAATGTTCCCGATCCGGGCAGCGCCGGGTGACTATATAATAAAACTCCATCCTTCATAAATGCAGAACCAAAACCAGTTCCCAACGTAAGAAAAACAGTTCTCTTACTTTTCAGTTGATGGCGATAAAAAGCCCCGGTGGCAAAGCAGTGCGCATCATTTGAAAAGCGAAATCTTGCATCAGTTAATCCAGTGATATCCTTCATCGCCTGCATTATATGAAGGCCAAAAGCTTTTTCAAATTTTCCTCCAACATTAGTAATGGCACAAACTCCTTTTCCATAATTAAATGGTCCGGGAAATGCAATTCCAACGGCATTTATTTTTTTTTCATCAATTAATATTTCATTGATACAACTACCAATTTCACGGATAAGGCTAAACGCTCTGTCAAACGCGTTGATGTCTTTTCTAAGCAATTGCAAAGGTTGATCGCCGGGTACGCAGGTATCAATTACACTTGCGGTAACATGACTTCCTCCCACATCAAGTCCTATATACTTACCAGGTTGCATCATTTATCCCGGGCGTTTTATTTCTATATTATAGGTAAACCAATCACTTCGGTAATAGCAGATATTAAACTCGATAGGTCTTCTTCCTGAATCTAACACAAGGCGTTTTCGTTCAAGAACAGGTGCCCCTTTTTTAATTTTCAGAAGGCCTGTAATTTTTTCGTTCGCAGCAACTGCCCTGATTTCTTCCTGCGAATAAACCGGTACAATATGAAAGGTTTCATCCAGCATTTCGTAAAGCGGACGTTTAAAATTTTCTTTCCCTGTTAAGCCTATTCTCGGATGAAAAAAAGATTCAAAATATACCATTGGATTTCGGCCGGTGCTCCGGGTACGTTCGAGGCAAACCACTGATGTACCCGGTTGAATTTGCAAACGCCTTGACACTTCCTGGTTTGACTTTACAAAAGCAACCTTACTTGCCAGGTCTTTAAAAGGAATCCCCTTGTCTTCCATTTCATGCGTAAAGCTGAACCAGTTACTAAGATCAGTAGTGATCTTCTTCTTTCTTACCGTAGTACCCATTCTCTTCTTTCTCTCCAATATTCCATCTTTAACCATATTGCTGATACCCTGCCTGAGCGTATTTCGCGATATACCCCACCGCCTCGCAAGATCCGTTTCCTTTGGAAAAAGATCTCCTTCTTTGAAATGGTTATCCTTAATAAGTTTCCTCAATTGTTCCTCGGCCTGCAAGTGAAGCGGCACTTTACTATCATGGTCTAACAAGGGTATTTTGTTCATATGTTCAAACATATTACAATTTCTGAAAACAGGCAAATTTTTTCATCGCTAATGCGCAGAAATAAGCAGATGTTTATTTATTTTTTTAATCAAACTCATTTAAAAGGAATGTCATAAAAAAGATAAAGGCCCGATGTCAAACATCCGGGCCTTCGATCTTACATTAACTATTAAACCTTGATTACTTGACGTCCCAAAAAATCTTCGTAGTGAGTTTGTCACTAGCAGCAACGGCCTGGTAATTGGCACTGTTATACGTTTGCTCATCTGTCGGGTAAAGCCACCTGTTAGGAGGTAAAGGTTGAATACCATTGTCAGGTACAAAAGTCAAAGCAGGAAGCTTTAGCCTTCTTACTTCAGCCCATGCTTCATCAGGCTGCATTACATTGAAATTGATCCATTTTTGAATGGCTATCCTATTCAATTTTTGATCGTTAGTGCTCACATTAGCCCACGCAACTCCGTTACTGGCTATGTAAGCACTTATCTCGCCACTCGTCGGCGCTACCAACGACAGTGCATCTGTTTGATCATTACTGATTGTTCTCAAATAATAATAGTACTGGATAGACTGGGTAATACCCGTTTCATAAGTAGATTTCGCAGCGCCGTCATTTCCTGCCTTTAAATAATATTCTGATAAAAGGAAATTAACCTCAGCAGCATTTATAATCATCCCGGGAACCATGATATTCTGGGATAAAGTGGACCGGTTATAACGGGCAATTGTGCCCCCATTTGCTAAATTTGTTCCTTCTGTATTACTTAATGATGGGTCTAAGCCTATAAACGTTCCCGCAGGCACCGCATTTTGCCCAGCTTCAAACATAGAGCGTAATCTTGGGTCGCCATTATTATTCATCGAATCTATCATCACTTTACCCGCTTCATCTGCACCACCCCAGCCAATTAAACCACTGTGAAAAGAAGCATTTGCACCCGTACCGGAACCATTACTAACGGATGTATTAACATTGACTACATTAATTAGAATATTATCCGCATTTGTTAATACGAGCGGATAGGAAGCAGAATTACCAACAATTGCGGCAATTTCACTGCTTACCCTGGATTGGAAAGAGGCAACGCCTGAAACCCTCGTCAACATCCGTAACCTAAGAGAATTGCAATACTTTTTCCATTTGGTAACGTCGCCATGATTAATAAAATCCTGCGTATTGGCAATGGTAGTTACTGCCGGTGATAAGGTTATCGAATTGAGTTCATCAGAAAATCCCTTTAAATCATCCAGCATCGTGGTATAGATAGTTGCCGCATCGTCATACTTGGGTTCAGACTTAACATAATCTCCAGCATTAGTACCCAGCAAACCCGCATCAGACCAGGGAATACTTCCAAAGATATCCACCATTTTCTCGGTTTGATCGTAATAATAAATGGTAGCGGTAATATAATATATCCTTTTAGCTGCCTGATCATCAGGGGTTAAGGCATTATAGAGCCTTAAAAACTCCTTATACTGGGCTAAAAAAGCATAATAATTACCCCATTTGGCGCCTATAGCAGCAGCTCCGGGAATATACCGGCCGGGAGTATTTACAAAACCATCCACCTGTGTCCAGGGTAACATAGTGTTCTGCAATACCACAAAATAATTCCAATACTGGTACATGGCATAACCCAAATTAGCTGATAAAAACCCCGCATATTGGCTCTCCAGAGTTGTTGAAGAAACTTTTGAAGGATCCGCATAAGTATCAGCAAATTGCTTCTTGGTACAAGATGAGAATCCTGCCACTGAAGCAATAGCTAATATTAAAAATATTTTTTTCATAAAACTGTATTAAGAAATTAAAAATTAAAATTAAAAACTGGCTTTTATGGAAGCACCAAATGATCTCGTTGTGAAATTGGTTCCTGCATCAGTCAATTGAGAATTCCATTGTAACCCGGCAGAAAGCTGCTCTGAATCCATATTTTTAATGCTTCTGTATATATAGAACAGATTACGTCCGAATACGGAAAGTTGCAGTTTAGTGGCCTTCACTTTTCTTGCTATATTGTCAGGTAAATTATAGCTCAACGATACTTCACGTACTTTCCAGTAAGTATTTTTAACTATGTACTTAAAATATTCAGAATTGCTGTATTGAGGGCCGCCCCAATTATACACGTACCAGTAATACACAGCCTGCGATTCAATATGAGTGTTTGCCGTACCATCAGGCAGGTTCCCTTTCAGTAACATTCCATCATTATACACCTTTTCACCATTAGGGCCTGTGGCTGCACTCGTTGCAACGCCATAGCCATTTGCATCCAGGTAGTAAGAAAGACCGCCGTGAGCTTTATCCATTCCATTTAATGCTTCCTTGGTAGATCCCCGGCCTGTAAGCCAGTTCAACCCGGTGGGCATTACATAACCGCCAATCCTGAAATCGGTATAGATTTCCAATGCAAAAGACTTGTAGGTAACTGTGTTATAGAACCCTCCAATCGCCTTTACCTGCGAATTACCGTATTTTACCAATTTAGACCCATCCAACTGATAATCCAAGGTGCCATCACCGTAATCATTTACTATT
>NZ_JBMQQG010000257.1:0-12406 GCF_057362405.1 Ginsengibacter sp. | reverse complement strand
ATTGGACAACTTAAATAGTTTTTTTTAAAGAAAAATTTGAAGATAAAAACGCAGGTCAAGTCTATAATACCAGGAAATTAACAACGGCCGCTTCGGCTTCCTGGCATTGAAGATTTATCCGGAACACGAACCCAAACTCAGACGCAAGAAAAAACATTTGAAGTTATGTCGAAAAAATGATCACCTAATTTTTTTGTATACTTTATTTTTGCCCATATAATGTGCTATTACCTCCGTAACATTTCCTGAAGTATCTTTTACAAATTCAATTCTTGCGTAAATGACCGTTAAGTAAAAATTGTTTTCATTGTCTGCTAATGCGGTTGATTTGGGCAAGCCACCCTGCGGTGCTTCCATTTGAAGTTGATAATTTCTAAGTGCTATGCAAGTGTAATGTTTACCATCGAGATCATATATAATCCATCACATTCAATCGTCAATAGCCTTCAAATTAGTATGAATGTCGCATCGCCCGACGGGCTACTGATGCGCTTATCCTGTATTTAATTGCAAAGCGTGCCCTGGAAAGCCGGTTCCCCATCATGTAGATAAATCCACGACTTATAGTCAATTTTCATGTTTATACCAGTTAAAGAGCATTTGGCACAGTTATTCGTTAGTATTAAAAAAAAATTCTATGAAAAAATATATTGTAATAATAGCAGGAATATTTCTATTGCCTGGTTGTGTGGCAAAAAGGTATTTAACCCAATCGCAGGAACGCGTCGCTTCTTTACGCGACGATAGTACACACCTGGCCCACCGGGTTGTGGATATGCAAAATAATATTACAGAACTTCAAAATAATATTTCGGCTTTAAAAGATAGTGTCGGAGACCTGGAACAGAAAATTGCCAATCTGAATAACCAGAATTCCCAACTTGGGCAATTAACTGCTGATCAGCGAAGCAAATTGACGCAAAGTCAAAAAGATTTACTGGCGCAGCAACAAAGATTACAACAACTACAGGATTTACTGCAACAACAAAAAGAACAGTCAGAGAATCTTAAAAATAAGATGACTGAAGCCTTGAAAGGTTTTAATTCCAATGATCTTTCCGTATATCAAAAAGACGGGAAAGTTTATGTAAGTCTTTCTGAGAATTTATTATTCCCTTCAGGCAGTGCCGTTGTAAATCCAAAAGGTGTGGATGCATTGTCTAAGCTTGCTGCGGTACTTAATCTCAACCCCGATGTATCTATTAATATTGAAGGGCATACGGATAGTATTCCTATTCGCGGTAAATACCAGGACAATTGGGATTTGAGTACGGCCCGTGCAAATTCAATAGTTCGTATTCTTATAAATAATTATAAAGTGAACCCAAAAAGTGTTACCTCATCGGGACACAGTTATTTTGAACCCGTTGCATCCAATGCAACCAAAGAGGGAAGAGCAAAAAACAGGAGAACCGAAATTATCCTTTCACCTAACCTTGAGGAGATGTACCAACTTCTTGAAAAGTAACGCCTCTGATTTTCTTAGTTTAAGCATATCCGTTAGTGGAGCTGTCCTGAGTGTTTGTAGCGGCGAAAAAGTGTAACTCGGGACTTGAGAATTTTAAGTCTATAAATACCATTTCAATTTTTTGAAACACCAGCCGATTAATGCTGTTGCGATTTCATATTTGAAAAGGATTTTGCACAGTACGATTTTGACAACGTCGGTGCAAAGACTGCTTTTATTCGTCTCTTATTATCCAAAGCTAAGTTTCAAACTTCATTACTTTAAGAACTTAAGTTTACTAATAATATTCTGTGCCACCTTTCTTCCCACATTAAAGCCGGTGTCAACAGACGGCTGATAGTGTATGCCAGCGAATATTCTTGAATTACCGGCATCTTCGCCAATCGCACGAAAAGAAGTATACGATCTTGGCGCAAAGCCCAAATAATCATACGTGTGATCAGTTATATTGTAATTATCACCAAAAACGTTTGTCATAGCATCTGCAGTGGCTGATGATAAGATGGCATGTGCAGAAGGATATTCCGGATGAGGCGGTGTATTTAAAAGGGAAGACCAGGTTGGATGCCCTATTACAGTTCTGATGTAGGTGATTGGACGAACTAAATTATAATTATACTTTGCCTGCCAGCAGCTGATATCAGCATCATTTAAAGCGATACCACAAAGTTCATAAGCTATCGCAGCTTTATCAAGCGTTGTATTTTCCTTTTGCAAAACCTGCTTTAAAATGCTCTCCCAATGACCCGGAGAACTAATGCCTGGCTGGTCTCTCCAGAATAAAGCCATTGCAGATTGTTCCGGTGTAAGTGTTAGCGAAACATCATACACTTGTTTAACCATATTATAAAAATCGGATGAAGGGTCGGTTGAATATGAGATGGGGGCACCAGGTTGTGCATTATCACCACTGCCGGGCACTATGGTTCGCAGGTTTCCCCAATAGGGAACACTTGCCTTTGCAAAAGCAGGCGGAGTAGGAACCCACAGCCCCACACCTATCGGCGGAGTGTAAGGATCACTTGCATGTAAATATCCATCACTTTCAGACCAGTTAAAAACCTGTTGGGCAACATCTGTTCCAAACATAACAGAGCGATTAATGATATCCGTATCTGTGTTTGCACGGTATCCCATAGTTAAGGCGTTCTCCAGGGAATCAATGGCTGCTTTATTGGCGGCGCTGGTGGTAGGAAACATATGTTTATTCATGAAAGCTAAAGCAGCATTTGCAGAACTGGGCCAATGATAAGCAAATCCAGGTTGTGTTGAAGGTAAACCGGATAACCCGTTTAACTGCGGAGCAACAGACTGATACGCCGGCATACCAGCTACTACTGCTTCATACAAGGCGATTCCGCTATAAGCATACATACGGCCGAGCTGGGTATTATTCAGGCCAGGTGTTGTAGACATTAACCGGATCTGCATATTAATCCATGCAATAACTACATCTGCAGAATAGGTATTGGTTTGTTTTAAATGACCATTATATTCATCGTTTCTCGCCATAGCAAATCTCGGTTTTTGTTGTTGAACCGGATTTTTGATTTCTTTTTGACAGGAAAACGAAAAAACAAACAGTACCAGGATGGGTAATATATTTTCTTTTTTCATAAACAATTTTTTAAAATGATAAAAATATTTTGAGTGCCTAATAACAATTCAAAAATATTTTTTTAACGATCAATCTTATTACCCTCATTCGGGTGAAAATTGTTGATAGAGAAAAAAGGAATTAAGAAGTATAAATTAGAGATGTTGAGCTGCCGCCGCCTATTTAGTTCAAACTCTTTCCGCTTACACAAGCCGGTCTTTATAAGCTTTTAATACAGCTTCGCGGTTAGAATGCACATGGAGTTTTTTATAAATATTTTTTACGTATGAACGAACGGTTTCATAGCTGAGAAATATTTTTTCAGCAATCACTGGTAAACTATGGCCGTTCATCATCAGTAATAAAATTTCTTTTTCACGACTACTGAGTTGTTCAGCCTCTTTCGATGCAGGCAATATATTTTTTACATCAGGCGCAAATCTTTGAAACATGCGCAACACCTTACTTGAGCGCCCATACATATAGCAGCAAATATTTTTTCTTCTTCTTCAAATACTGTTTGAATGAGGACTTTTATTTCGGGGTAATTCTTTATGATAAGATCGGTCGCTTCAATCCCGTTCATGCCCGGCATTTCAATATCCATCAACACCACGTCAGGCCTGCTCTTCTTAATATTATAGAGCAGGTTATCGGCCGAAGAGAAACTACCAGTACAAATGAACCCATCGGTGCCATTCAGAATGGCCTCAAAAGCTTCTCTTACCAGTTTATTGTCTTCAAAAATTGCTACCCGGATGTCCATGAGATTTATTCTATACAAAATTCATAGTAAACGAAAGTCATTACTACCCCCAATTGGGTTATTTTAAATAATAAGTTCTACCAGTGTTCCTTCTTCTTTTTTAGATGTAATAATAAGAGACGCATTTAAATTTCTTTGGCTCTTGCCTGCATATTCCTTAATCCGTTTCCTTCAAATTGTAGTTTCGAATCGAAGCCCTTTCCATCATCGCGTACTGATATATGAAATTGGTGATCTGCATGGGTGAAAATAATAGACAAATTTTTGCTTTGGGAATATTTAAGCGAATTATTAATTGCCTCTTTGCAGATCAGGTAAATATTTTTCCTGCGTTGCATATCCAGGTTGTATTGTTCCAACTCTTTTTCAATTTTAAAATTCAAGTTTACACCCATTGGCGCAGCAGTGGCTTGTGTATTGTTTCTAAGACGTGACACAATTTGTTGAAAACTGTCATTTACCGGATTGATCGCCCACACGATATCGCTCATCTTAGACAGCATCTCAGTTGAACTCCCAATAATTTTGTCCAATAAATTTTCTGCATCTGTTGTTTTATTTGTCTGCAAATTTTGCTTAGCCATTTTCCCGATGATACTGATACCGCTGAGCGTTGATCCAATTTCATCATGCAGGTCGCGGGAAATATTAGTTCTTAACGCGATTATTTTTTTTAATTGCTGTACCCGGTACCTATATATCGCAGAAAGAACGGCAGAAACCAAAATGAATAACAAAATGCGGAACCACCATGTTTCCCAGAACGGAGGAGAAATAACGAATTTTATTTTTTTTTGTGGACCATTCCATTCATTATTGGCGTTAGCGGCTTCCATAATGAATTCATAGGTATCGGGTGCCAGGCTTCCGTAATGTATATGGTAATCGACGTTTGCATTTTGCCAATCATGATCCAACCCCTTCAACTTATAACGAATCGGGTTCTTCCCCGTAGAATAAAAATCCATCACACCCGTTTCAATATTAATACTGTTCTGAAAATATTTCAATGAGATTTCCGGCGTCTGGTTAATGTTAATGCTGTTGTCTAAATTTTTCTTATCAATACTTAATGACTTAAAATAAATCTTCGCCGGTGGAAAATAATAGTTAACCAGATCAGGCTGTACGCGGTCAAATCCATTGCCACCGCCCAGGTATATGTCGCCATTTGAAGCAAGAAAAGAAGCCCCGCGGTGGTATCGATTCCTGAAACCATAGGCAGCGCCGACATTATTGAAATATCCTTTTTTCTTGTCGAAGACGCAAAGTCCGGTTGAGGTGCCTAACCAAAACATTCCTTTCTTATCTGCGATAATTGCATTAATAGTATTATCAGGCAATCCATCATCCATTGTATAATGACGCAGAATTTTTAAACTTTTATCAATGTAGTATAAACCTTTTGTGGATCCTACCAACCATGATTGAGAAATATTGTCCCAGGCTATACAAAGGACCGGTATATCACCAAATAATTTTCCCAAGTAATCCCATTTACCATTGATGTAAGAATACGCTTCGGGAAAAAGATCCAAAGAAGTAAAAAAGAAAATATTATTTCCTTTGCCGATATACTGAATGTTTCTATCGGGCAGAAAAGGAAGTTGAAAAGCCGTATCGTTTCCTTTTTTGTAGATATACGCACCCGTCCATGTACCCATGATCCATAATGAATCATTCAAAGTCTCCCAATTCTGCGACCAGATACTGCGGGGATCAATGACTTTTCTATCAACACTTTTGAAAATGATTTTTTTGTATTTTTTAGTGTTGATATCTAACTCTCCCGGACCAAAATCAGCGGAAACCCAGGCCTTATTAGAAATAGAATCAATGTAGATCATCCTTACCCTGTCACTGGGTAAACCACGAATATCTTTTTTCATCAGGTGCCCGAAAGTTCCCCGGGAAGGATCAAAAATATTAATGCCTCCGTCCAGGGTTGCTATCCATATTTGTCCATTCCTTCCTTCAGCGAAGGAGGTCACATTGCCTGATGTCAAATCATTGCTAGTGCCTGTATAGTCGGCATAATGCCGAATGGCTGTATTGTCGGTCAATTGATCCAGTCCAATACCTGCGCCTGCCCATACCATACCATTTTTATCGCAGTAAATACTTCTGACCGAGTTCGATTGCAAGCCGGGGGAACCGGGCTCATGTAAAATGTGTTGAAGTGATTTTTTTTCGGGATCATAAATAAATATTCCCTTAGTTCTTGTACCTACCCAGAGCCGGTTATATCTATCAAGTGCCAGGGCGTTCACACGCAAAGAAGAATCACTGAGTACTCCGCACGACTGAATTTTTTTCTTTAAAAGATTTATTTTATACAGGCCACTTTCAGCAAACCATACGCAATGCCGGGCTGTATCATTCACTAATGCCAGCAATCTTTTCGGCTTTGTGAGTAAATTTTCTTTATCGCCCGGTAATGATGTGTAAGACAGGCCATCTTTTAACCAAAATCGCAGAACGGCTTCCTCAGCGGCGAACCAAATACTCTGAGATGAAGAATCGTAAAATGTATACGTAAGCCGGTGATAATAGAAAACAGGTGGCACATTGGCAAATAGAATCCTTCTTTTTCCTGATTTAATATTGATCGCCAATATTCCAACATTGCGATCAATATACCATACTTCATCTTTCGCGGCATGAAAGGGAATAAAATAATTAATTCCTGAAACGTTTTGTTTAATTAAAGGATAAGTTTGAAAACTATCCGCCCTTATATCATAGCGGTTCAATCCGGAATCCGAACCGATCCAGATATTGTGTAGGCTATCCTCCACTAAACCCAGCGTTTCCCTGCCAATAATTGTTCTTCTTTTGTCCGTCGAACGGAATACAGCGAAGGAAGATCCGTCAAACTTCAGCAAACCATCGGGCGAAGTGAGCCATAAAAAACCCAACGCATCTTTGAGCATTGTGTAATTCGTAGATAGAGGGAACTGCGTCTGCGATAGCCTGTTAGTAATTCTAAATGATTGGCGAATAGATTGTGTGATACCTCTGAATGAAACAAAGCAAAGTATCAGCCATATTGTTATCTGGCATGAACGCTGAAACATAAAAAGCAATCAATTATGAGTTAAGTTTTTTATTGTTATTTGCAACTTTAGATAGTCATTCACAGTAGGTGAAGAAGACTAACTTCATATTAATTTACAACAAAAAACTAAATCCGGTAAGGAAAGATTCGCCTGGGCTTTCTCTTCAAAAACGGTGAGTATAGGGCTGTTGTTTTGAGTTTATGCTCTACATCTCAGCAACGTCTCCTATGGCGGGATGTTGCTGAGAAGGAAATTTGCTCATGTAGGCGTCTGAGTTATGACAAAGGCAATATCCTTAGGTAAAAATTAAGTTAGCCGCTCTCATGAGGCAAACATTCTACCGATATCCGGGGCTTTCCTTAGCGTATTTCAGGTGAGAAGTGTATGCATAGAAAAACGTCGTCCACGAAAAGTTTAAAAAGTAAGTTTTAAATATTATATTTAAGTTAGATAAATAACCTATCGAAATACCTTTCCTTACTTCTGTTTTTATACGGTTTTATTCCTGACCAATGCAGGATCCGTAACCTAATTCTCTGAACCCACGGGGTTGCCAACTAAGTTTTAATAATTCATACATCAAACATACAACAATGAAAAAGTTTTTTCTGCTTTCAATCGCCTTAATTTTATTTTATGGATTTTCCTTTGCCCAAAGTGTGGGCATTGGTACCACTAGCCCCGACGCCAGTTCCATGCTTGAAATAAAATCCAGTAGTAAAGGCCTGCTTATACCAAGAACTTCTGCTACAAGCCGGGCAGCCATCGTAAATCCTGCAAAGGGTTTAATCGTATATGATACAACTACGAGCAGTTTTTGGTTTCATAACGGTAGCGCATGGTCGCAAATTGAAAGCAGCGGTAATGGCTGGTTGCTGAATGGTAATTCCGGCACAAATCCCACAACAAATTATATTGGAACAACTGATGCAAATTCGGTAACAATTAAAGTCAATAATCAAAAGTCTGGATACATAGATTATACTTCACCCTATAAAACAAACTTTGGCTATCAAAGTTTAAAGTCTTCCTTTGGCGTGGCAAATTCTGCCTTTGGTTACCAGGCACTTTTTACTGACACTTCCGGAAGTTACAACACAGCTCACGGCTATCAATCGCTTTATTCTAATAGTATGGGAGATTTCAATACAGCCATCGGAGCAGCCTCGTTAAATCATAACGCTACAGGCAATTACAATACGGCAGTTGGGTATTATTCTCTTTATTCTAATATTACCGGCTATAGCAACACAGCAAGTGGTTACTATGCTCTCTACGCAAACGATTATGGCCACGGAAACTCAGCATTTGGCACCAATGCCCTTAACTCCAATACATCGGCAATTTACAATAGTGCTTTCGGCTATGCTTCGCTTTACTCTAATTCAACGGGAGTTTACAATACTGCGTGCGGAAGTGCAGCTCTTTACAATAATAATGGAAGCTATAATACAGCAGCTGGTTTTGAAGCCCTGCGACTGAATAACGACAGTTACAATACTGCCTTTGGTTACCAGGCACTGCGTAATACCACTGCCTCAGAATACAATGTGGCGTTAGGTTATAATGCAGGCACTACCCTTAATAACGGATATAACAACGTATTTCTTGGCGCTAATACTGATGTTAACGGAATTGGATATTATAACGTAATTGCAATAGGGCAGGCAACTGTTTGCACTGCGGCCAGCCAGGTGACTATGGGAAATTCTGCAACAAATTCTTACAGGGCTTATGCAAACTGGAGCAATATTAGTGATGGCCGCTTTAAGAACAATTTAAGGGAAGATGTTCCTGGTTTAAAGTTTATTAATGAACTGAGACCTGTTACCTATACCCTTGATGCAACAGGGATAGATCAATTTTTGCATAAAAATAGTTCCGCAGATAAAAAATCAAGTGCAGAAGCAAAAGCTGTACAGGTTAAAGCGTTGAGAGAAAAAGAACAAGTTAGGTATACAGGCTTTGTAGCGCAGGAAGTAGAAAAGACAGCAAGAGAATTAGGCTTTGACTTTTCGGGAATTGATGCGCCAAAAAATGAAAACGATTTATATGCACTGCGCTATGCAGACTTTGTTGTTCCATTGGTAAAAGCCGTGCAGGAACAACAGCAGCAAATTGAAGAATTAAAAAATCAAAACGCTGTATTAATGAAGCGAATCGATGCACTGGAGAAAAAAAATTAATTTGAGTTCTGCTTCCGGGAATATTTCGTTTACGTGATAACGTTAGTTATAAAATCTCTTTCAAATTAATTGCTGACACCCTGCTCCTAACGGAAACGCCTGGTTGGAAACACTCGTCAGTTCACTGTAAGTTTGTATACCTCGGTCTTTGGTTAACATTCCCGCACTGAAACTCTAAATTGCCTTAAATGAAGGTCGCAATGTTTATAAATAAATTCTCTTAATTATTTCTGAGTCATCTTATCAAAAAACCAATGCGTGAAATTGCCCACTGTTAAAGTTTCATGCCTGCCAATTATCCGGTTAACTACTTCGTCTCGCCACTGTGGGGAACTGAAATTATCCTTTCGCCTAACTTAGATGAAATGTACAAGCCTCTTGAAAAGTGACGCCCTTGCTTTCCTTAGTTTAACCCTACCCGTTAGTGTCGCCGTCTCGGGTTTCGGCACGGCCGATAGGCAATTCAGGCAAATCTATAAAGGCTATTTCAATGTTAAAAAGTTAACTTTTTTAGAAACCAGGCTATTTCTTTCAAGTCACAATGTTAATTCCCCACGGAAGGAGCTGCGGGCCTGGTTAGGAGATCATCGTTATTGATGCCTCTCTTTTTTGACACATTTTCAGTCAGTTTTCCGAAGTTCCAGGTAAGAGCCAATACGCCACCTCGCCTGATGAGGGTGGTGACATTGCTGTTATAAAAGTTTTGGTCTTTTGTGATGGTCTTGTAGTCATGCGTTTTCTCAAACCAGTTTACTGCCCTGAGAGAAATATTTAATTTCCCTTTCAACACTTCGTAATTAAATGCAACATTTGTCCAGAGATAAAAGGGGTAGGTGGTTTGAATGGTTTGAGGATCTTTCCAGAATCCAATGAGCGTGCTGACAGTGAATTTTTTCGTGAACTTGTAAACTACATTACAAAAGAGATTTCCGCCAATGCCGCTATTGGTCTGTGATGGGTTGGAATTATTTTTTACCGTACTGTATTGAACAGAGCCATTTGCGGAAAGGCTTATGTGTTTGCCAATCTTTGAACTCAGGTTTACATTAATATTTGATGAAAATTCTTTACCGATATTCAGGCTGGTTGTCTGCGTGATTCCTGTAGCGGGATCAAAGGATGCATATTGCAGTATCTTATTACCGCTATAACTTCCCTGCCAGATGATTCCCGCAAATGTACTTCCCTTTGATAACCGCAGTTGCGTGGAAAAAACATGAATAGTTTGCGGGCCCAGGTCAGGATTGCCGTACGAAATATTCAACGAATCGTTGTCGAATACAAAAGGATTGAGGTCATAAATATAAGGACGTTGTAACCTTTTAGTATAACTAAATACCAATGTGGCAGCCTGGCTCAAATGGTTGGTAAATACCAAATTGGGTAACACGGTAACATAATCATTTTTTACTTTGGTCCCTGAAGTAACAAAGTTTCCATCAACACTGGTATATTCCACTCTTGTGCCGACACGGATACCCCATTTCTTCATCTTAAAATTATAAGTACCGTATGCACTGAATACGTTCTGCGTGTACTTAAAAAAATCAGTATTAGCAGGATTTACTTTATAGGGTAATGATGAATCATACGTCACCAGGCTTTCAAAGTTTGAATTGGCCCTGCGCAGTATGGCTTTTACACCTGCCTCAAGCTTACTCGTTGTAGTAAATGGTATAATATTATCTGCCTGCAGCGTGTATTGATCATTGATGGCATTGCTGTTATTAATGAGGTATCGATTGCTGTTGCCGCCATCTTGCAAGCTATTTAGTTTTGAATCGTTTTTGCCAAATTCACCAAGAAATCTCAGGCTGAATTCCCTGTCTTTGCTTTTTGAATAATGTCGGATAAAGTCGCTTCCAATATTTATCCCCGGATTATTGCTCTTATTATTGAGATAATAATTGCTGAGCATTGATGGAGACGATGAAAAATCGGTAGCGATTGTTTGATCTGAAACAGTCTTGCTCGACCAGCTATCAATATTTGTATACAAAGTAACGGTATTCATTGTGTCAATATCATAATTCAGTTCCGCATTGCCGAAGCTCCAGCCTGCACTCGCCAATTGGTTACCATCCAGCGTTCTGCTGGTATAAGCGGCCGGGTTAAAAGGAATCGTGCTGCTGGTATTATGTTGCGAAACCGGGTTGGAATAACCTGTGCTGAGAAGAACGCTTAAACCAAACTTCCCCACTTTCGCATTTGCATTGATGTTATAATCACTTAGTTTGTCGCTTGTCCGCTGAAAAGAAGAAATGGTTCCGTTATAACCGACAACTTTTTTCTTTGTAATAATATTGATGAGACCGCCGATGCCTTCTGCATCGTATTTGGCAGATGGATTGGTGATCACTTCTATCTTTGAGATGATAGCGCCCGGAAAACCTCTTAATGCATCCCGGACATTATTGGCAAACATGGACGTTTCCCTGCCATTAAGTAATACTTTAAAATTAGTTTGACCGTTCACTTTAATGTTGTCATTCCCATCCACGGTTACGAAAGGCGTGCTTCGCAGTATATCTAAGGCCGTTTCTGTTTTACTGGTTGGATCGTCTTCCACATTGAAAATAATTTTGTCGTCAGCCTGCTCAATAAGTGGCCGTTGCGATTTTACTACCACTTCTTTTAATGTATTGTCTTTCCGGGATAATACTACTTTGTCAATTTGCATTTTTTCTGAAGAGGCAGTTACTGAAATACTTATTTGTCTTTCTCCAAAACCCGTGTGCGTGAACGAGAGCATATAATTGCCAGGGCGGGGTCTGTTAAGCTCGAAGGTTCCATCTTCCTTTGATAGTGTTACCTGCAACGGAGCGGGCATGTTTTGTTGCAAAAGTCGAATTGTTACCAGAGCCAGCGGCCTACTGCTGTCGGAAACAATGCCGGTTAATTTTAATTTTTCCTGTGCGAATACAAGTCCCGGCAGAGCGCACAGCATAGCAAGTAAATATGTTCTCATAGCGATCTTATGCACAATGGTAAATGGATCATAAGATTAACGAATTGATTCCTACTATGGAAGCACTTCATGATAAAAGGTGAATGCTTGATGATACGAGGCAAAGGTTCCGTATTGATCTGTCGAATTTTTACATGTATTGCCTTGGCGGGCAGGTAGAGTTCTTAATTGTTTGAATACCCGACGGGCGGCAAATGCATTGCCGAAAGAAGACAATAATAAGAAAGGCTGGCGAAATGCCGGCCTCCGGAATCAATTATATTAAGCTTTATTAATGGTGAAGGATTATCGCCCCTACGTCTGTAACGCTGCCAGTTGTTACACTGGTGGCAATCGTGGTATCAGCAAAGGATTCGGGATAT
>NZ_JBMQQG010000256.1:0-5722 GCF_057362405.1 Ginsengibacter sp. | reverse complement strand
CATCAATATTAAAAACAAAAACTTACAATTCCCGTGCTATAAATCCTTATTATTGATTTAAGTGATAAAAACAATTTTAAACAAATTTGGAGGAACTGTTTGCCAACCTTATTTTTGCGCCGGAGGGATGTCAGAGCGGTTTAACGAGGCGGTCTTGAAAACCGTTGACTGTAACAGGTCCGGGGGTTCGAATCCCTCTCCCTCCGCTGAAATCGGTTATTTAAAATAGCTATAAGTAAAGAACTCCTGTAGAATCAAGCTTTTACAGGTTTTTTTATTTTTAGACTTACCTATATTTACTCCATTTTATCGCTTTTTTCAGTGAGTGATTCGTGGAGTCTTACTTCAATTTAAAAAGACTCACTCAACTTTACACAAGTCTTTCATTATTAACATTTTATAAAAACACATGTATATATTTTATTATGCGTTAAGTGTAATTTTATAAGCCGAAAAATGA
This sequence comes from Ginsengibacter sp., assembly GCF_057362405.1. Taxonomy (NCBI): domain Bacteria; kingdom Pseudomonadati; phylum Bacteroidota; class Chitinophagia; order Chitinophagales; family Chitinophagaceae; genus Ginsengibacter; species Ginsengibacter sp. The sequence goes on along the minus strand of NZ_JBMQQG010000256.1, from coordinate 5,262 downwards.
TTAATTATGGAAAAGAGTTTTGGATTATTATTTTTTCTTAAAAAATCTAAAGTTTGTAAAGCAGATGGGGCACACATTTACATCCGTATCACAGTAAATGGCACCATTACAGAAATAAGTACAAAAAGAAAATGTGATCCTAAGACATGGAACCCAAGCGCGGGAAGACTGGCCGGAAAAAGCGATTCAATAAAAGCATTTAATGCCTATCTCGACACACTACAACAAAAAGTATTTGAAGCCAAACGAAAACTCATTGAAACCGATAAAGAAATAACCGCAGAAAATATAAAAAATACCCTTCTTGGTAAAAATGAGAAAAGAACGTATATGTTGCTTGAGGTATTTAAATATCATAATGACCAAATGGCCTCATTAGTGAATCAGGAATATACACCGGGTACTTTGGAACGCTATGAAACCTCTTACAAACACACGCAATCTTTTTTGAAATGGAAATACAAAGTACCAGATGTAGATATTAATAAGCTGAATTATGAATTCATTACTGAATATGAATTCTGGCTGAAGAGTATTCGAAAATGCGGGCATAATACAACTATGAAATACCTATCTAATTTTAAGAAAATTGTTTTGCGTTGTCTAAAAAATGGGTGGCTTCAGAAAGATCCTTTCCTTGGCTTTAATATGGCGAAAAGGGAAGTTGAAAGAACAGCGTTAACTGAATATGAGCTAGACAAATTATCAGGTATTCAATTTTCAATTGAAAGATTGGAAATAGTAAAAAATATATTTCTATTTAGTTGTTATTCTGGCTTGGCTTATGCCGATGTTCAAAAATTAAAACGCTCTGAAATAGGGATAGGCATTGATGGAGAAAAATGGATTTTTACTAAACGCCGAAAAACTGATGTTCCTTCGCGAATACCATTGTTACCCCCTGCCTTAGAAATCATAAATCGTTTTGAACAACATCCCCTATGTAAAAATAAAGATCGGGTATTACCCGTTTTGAGCAATCAAAAAATGAATTCTTACTTAAAAGAGATAGCTGACACCTGTGGAATCAATAAAAATCTTACCTACCATATAGCCAGACATACTTTTGCCACAACGGTTACACTAAGCAATGGTGTTCCTATTGAAACAGTCTCTAAAATGCTTGGTCACAGAAATATAAAGACAACTCAACACTATGCAAAAATATTAGATAGGAAGATAAGTGAGGATATGAAAAGCTTGCGCTCCAAGTATTCTTCAACCTCGGCATAATTGATTTCACGTAATCATCTAATTTAATCCATTCGGACCGTTGTATTTCTATTGATTTTACAATCCAATGAGATATTCTAAAAGATTAAACGGTCGTTATTCAGCCGCTAAATTATAAATCTATAATTTTCTTAAGAGCTTTGGAAACCCCATTGTGATTATTAGTGTCGGTCGTAAAATCTGCAACAGCTTTTACTTCAGATGGCGAATTGCCCATTGCTATGCCTATCCCGGCAAATTCTATCATCTCTTTATCATTAAAGTTATCTCCAATTGCGACAATTTCTTCTCTTTTAATATTGTACCGTTCAATCAGCAACCTGACCGCATTCACTTTAGAAGCGTTATTGTTAATTATTTCAACGTAAGTAGGTTTGGAAGTGTATACATTAAGATGTTGCATAAACTGGCATTTCAAGTGGTCCTGAATTTCAAATGTTTCTGTTGCTCTTGTGATGGCAAGAATTTTATTTGGACCTGAAAGGCTATGTTGCCAGGATTGCAGTGTGCGGTTGAAAGGTTGAATTGTAATGGGGACAGAAGTAATTTTTTGTTCATAATCTGTGTTGCCATTCTGCAATTCAGAAAACCACATGTCATGATGATAATAAATAGCTGTTGCATCATACTTCTTTAGAAACTCGTGCAACGTTTTGCTAATTTTCGGATCAATTACTGAATCAAAAATTATCTCACCTTCCAAAGATATATAGGCGCCATTAAGACTTACTAAAGGATAACTGAGCAATCCCAAATTACCTGAAATTTCTATCATTCCTGATAGAGGCCTTGCAGAAACCAAAATCACTATAATGCCTTTTTCTTTTAGCTTACGAATTCTATTAACTGTAGCATCGCTAATAACGTGATCGCTTGTGATCAGCGTTCCGTCAATATCTATGAAAACGGCCTTAACATTTACAGTTACTATATTAAGAAGACAAATCAAGGATCTGGCTTTAAAAATATCAAACCATCATTATTGCGGGCTAAGATTAATAATTTCGTACCTCCCACATAATTAATCCATTTTGCATCTCTGAACTCTCCTTCAATGTCCGGAAGTTCGGTTATATCATTAAACTGACCTGCATGCTTGTCGTATTTAAAAACGGTTGGATTCATAGCATCATAGCGACCTTCATAAGGCAAAACTCCATAGAAATTGCCGTTAGCGACATAGGAACCTGAACCGGTACCATCCATCGATTCAAATGAAAATATTGGCGCCAACTGCAATTCTTGCGGTAAATCTTTTCGCACAAAATTTCCATTGCCATCATTAATAAACACTGAGGAACTTAGCGTCTCTGCTTTTAGGTCGAGATAATTATTCCATAAATCCCCGAAAAGATATTGAACTGATCTGCCGGCAACCTCATCGTAAGTAAGATGTTTACTTTTTAACATGGGCAAAGCTATTTCCAATTGATCCTTACCCAAGAAGGAGCATTCGACACCGTTTATGTTATACGTCACAATATCTTCAATTGATCGGTTACCTGCAAAATCTTTCACGTACATTTTTAATGGCCCGTCTTTCCCTGCATATAATTTTGAATTATGCCCCCAATTGCCCGCAAGTAAATCAGGGTATCCGTCTCCATTAATATCAGTAGCATATAGAGTTTGCCAAAGTCCCGACGATCCGGGAATATCGGATTCCTTAAAAATGCCTTTATTATTTATAAATATTTTTAAAGGCATCCATTCGCCCGCAACTATTAGGTCCATCCAGCCATCATTGTTAATATCAGCAAACGAACAGGAAGTAACCATACCAGTTGATTTCAACGGAATAATCGATTCATCAGCAAGTTTATAGTTTCCGGTACCATCATTTAATAACAAATAAGATGCCTGGGCATACCCATAACTTTTTGCTTCGGCAAGGCCACCAATAAAAATATCTTCACTGCCATCATGATTAACATCCGCAACGGAAATACATGATTTATTAGTAAGAATAGAAGGTAAAGAATGTGTGGCTTCCTTAAAATGTCCCTTCCGATCATTTATATACAAATGGTCGGAAAGGGCAGCATTTCCATCTTCATATTCGTTACCACCGCTTATAACACATAAATCAGGGTATCCGTCTCCGTTAGCATCAAAAAAAACGGCATCTACTCCCTCGCTGGCTGAATTTTTTGAGAACACTGCCGTATCTGCCCTAATAAATCTTCCTTGCTTTGTTTGAATCATCAAACAACCCGGTTGGCCCTTTCCACCGCATATAAATATGTCGTCTAGCCCATCTTTATTTACGTCTGCTACCGCAAGTTTTGGGCCACGCGTTGACTCTAAATGTGGTATGAGGTATTGTGCGTTAAAATCATTAAAGTTGTCTTCCTCGTGCTTCCATCGGGTATTAATTTGCGAAGTAACATCCGTAAATAATTCTTTTTTGTCGGGAAAAAAATACTCCCGATGATAGGTTGCGACCGCATCGTTTTGATTGACAACAATTGGTTTATTAACCGGTACATTTTTTAATAACTGATATTTTTGATCCGGCCACACGACTAGAAGACTATCAATCACTTTTAAGCTGTCCAAACCGAAATGAAGCCTCGGTTCCGATGATGATAAAAACCCCCTGGTGAGCATTAATTCCTGGAATTGAAGGTGGCCATTTGAAAAGAGATACACTTTTGTTCCGATACCGAAAGTGTTCATCCCCGATCCTTTGAATGATAGCGAAAGATTATTTTTTTTGGGAGCATTGTTTTTTAAAATCAGAGCAGGTGCATTCAAACAATTGACAATAATATCTACATTGCCGTCATTATTTAAGTCCGCATAGGCGGCACCGTTATAATATCCTTTCATGTCTCCGGTACCCCACAATTCGCTTACATCTTTAAAGCCGGTATTTTCATCACCTTTGAATAAAAATGGATGTGAGGCTCCATCGGGCATTTTATCCAGCAATGTTTTTTTTAATTCCTCTGGGCTACCATAAACGCGGGGATCTTTAATGTTAGAAAAGAACATAATAAAATCCATATCCAGAGGACGCTTCACGATCCCGCTTGAAATAAATAAATCCTTTTTCCCATCATTATCAAAATCTGCAAACAGTGGGCTCCAGCTCCAGTCTGTTGCGGAAATTCCACTTCTGAGCCCAACATCACTAAAACTAATTCCATTACCATTATTTCTTTGAAGGCAGTTTCTTGAGTATTGATTCTGAAAACCATTCCTTGTGATCTTTTGGTTATATACATCAAGATGTTCACCGTTGCCATAAGTTTTTAATTCTTTTTCATCCCCGGGAAGCATATCTGCAGTAATTACATCCGGTTGGCCATCGTTATTAAAATCAGCAATATCATTACCCATACTATACCGGCTGTAGTGCCTGAAATGTTTTGCCCCGCTTTCCGTAAAAGTTCCGTTACCGTTATTGATATAGTAATAATCATTTTCATGGAAATCATTACCGACGTAAATATCATCCCAGCCATCATTGTTTAAATCTGCAACACTCACGCCGAGCCCATACCCTAAACTACTTTCATATATGCCTGATTGCGACGAAATATCTGTAAATTTTCTGACCATTTATAACGTGATCCCTATATAACCGGTCGCCTGAATTAGGATCAAATTTTCTCCTGTTACTGGTGTCTACAATATTTTGATTGGGATGTTCGGATTGATTAACGATGAAACAATCAAGATCGCCCTTTAATTTATTGTTTTTGCAGAAGACTATTAAGAGTTTACTCAAGAATCGTGAAAAAATAAAGGACCATTACTCCGGAGAAATTTATTCAGAAGAGAAGTCGCAGGTATCGAAAAAAGAAGACAGGAAATTTATAATTGACTTCACGGCTGTCGTTGAAAATAATATCAGCAATGAAGAGTTTGGGGTTAATGATATTTGCAATGAATTAGGAATTTCCAGGGTGCAATTGTACAGGAAAGTTAAAACCGTCTTGAATTGCAGTGTGAATGATTATATAGTCACGACTCGATTACAAAAGGCAAAGTATTATATGCAACACGAAAATTTGAGCATTT
>NZ_JBMQQG010000255.1:0-17244 GCF_057362405.1 Ginsengibacter sp. | reverse complement strand
GTGTACAAAACCAAATATTTCCTGCTTTATCCTGCATGATATTCCATATCCAATTGCCTGCCAGCCCCTGAGCTGTAGTATAATTCATAAACTTTTTGCCGTTATACTTGTCTACGCCGTTGTCATTGGTGCCAAACCAGATGTTACCAGCATTGTCCTGCATAATGCTCCATACATTGTCACCTCCCAGCCCCTGCGATATAGTGTAATAACTAATACTATTGCTTTCCAATTTGCTAACTCCGCCGCCGCCGCGTGAGGTGAGCCAAAGGTTACCGCTCTTATCCAGCAGCATGCTGGACACCTTATTATCCGGCAACCCCTGAGCCCTTGAGTAAGTCGTAAATCTGCTGCCATCATACTTGCTTAAACCCCCGGATTGCGTACCGAACCAAATGTTACCCTCATTATCTGGCAGAATGCATGCGACATTATTATCCGGCAAACCTTGCTGCCGCGTATAATTTGTAAATTTTTTCCCATCAAATTTGCTTGCTCCACCACTTGTCCCAAACCACAAGTCGCCGGTTTTAGCCTGCGAAATACTGTTTACAGAATTATTCGCCAAGCCCCGGGCTTCTGTATAATTTGTAAAATTGTTCCCATCATATTTAGTGGCGCCACCTGCGTCAGTACCAAACCACAGGTTGCCATTTTTATCCTCCAAGATGCAAAGGATATAATTGTCTGCGAGCCCCTGGGCCATTGTATAATTTGTAAATTTTTTACCATCATATTTGCTAACGCCTCCCTCGTGGGTACCGAACCAGAGATTATCATTGCTATCCTGCACGGCGGACGTTATGAAATTATCCGGAAGGCCCTGAGCTTTTGTAAAATTTGTAAAACTATACCCGTTGTATCTGCTTAGGCCGGCAGTTGTACAAAACCACAAGTTGCCGGCCTTATCTTCTATAATATCAAATACAACATTACTTGCCAAACCCTGCTCTTTGCTATAGTTAGTAAAATGTTTACCGTCATATCGGCTCACACCACCACCACCGGTTCCAAACCAAAGGTTCCCGGCGTCATCAGTTGTGCTACAAAGAACAGAACTTAGAGGGAGCCCGTCCCCGGTGCTGTAGCTCGTAAAAAAAGGAATGCCCCCGTTGGATGAATCTATTCTGATTATGGGTTTTCCCGCTCTTACCGCTTTGGGCTGATTACCGGCATTAATGGGTATTACATTTGGCGGATCAAAACTATAACTGGCAATATTTTTAACTGCCTGGGGCTTTTTAATAATGTCATTTTTAGTGTGTGATGCAGGTTGATGGCCGCAAGAAATGAAAGCAAAAAAGTACAACAATGTAATGCAATACCACAGGAGGTTTGAAGCGTGTGAGCGTTTTTGCTTTAGTAATTGCTCCTTCAAAGCTATATTTCTTTATTACTACTAAAATTACAATTTATTGTTGCAGATTTTTATTGATTTCATTAATAAACTCGCAAGCGACCGGCCATTGAAAACTCTCCACTATAATCATTTTCATTTCGTCATCTATAAGCAAATGTTTCCAAGCCTTAATCACTGAAGTCCGGAAATAAACTTCATTTAATGACTGACGACTCTTTCGTTCTCCCGAATATTTAAACGGCGTTGACATCAATATTTCTAAGATAATAGAAATTCAGGATTGTAGGGTGACGACACCCGCCGGCAAGGGTGAATGATTGTTCTATTTTTTTGCGGGAGTGGTAGTCCTCGAAATTTTACTCTGTGACGTTGCACTTTGCGTGATCGTTAATCCATTTGCTGCACCAGCAGGACAATAATAATCAATTGCATTCGTAGCTTCATTATAAGTAAGATCATATTCCACCACGTTTCCCCGGGTAACTATATCCGCAGTATGATTATAGAAATCCCTGGTACCATAACCGCCAAAGTTTCCATACATCACGTCAGCCTCATAGGTCCTTAATCCATCAATGTTTTGAATAACGGTATATCCATAATTTGTTTCTACCACGTAGAACCCACAGGAGTTATTGCTATATACCACATCGCCTCTCTCCTGAGAAAGCCAGTATGAATTGTTGTCATATACTCTCTCTTTAACACAACTGCCAAATAAAACTGCAACCAAAGCAGCTAAAATTGAATAGGTAAAAATCTTTTTCATGAGTAATGTTTTTTTTTATGATCAATAATTACAACAATGAGATCACAAACAGCTGGCTAAGTTTCATTACAACTTGTTAAAATAAAAAGTCCCGGTGGGATAACCCGGCGACTGGAGTATTTTCTTACTTAATCATTCTAACGACAGCAAGGGTTACTAACAGTTACTAATATACGCAGATTTTTGTATCTTTTATTTATGGCTCTTTTCAATTCGGGCACTAGCGAACGCTTGCTAACCCTGTGCTGGTTGAAGGATATGCTGGCGCCAAAGATGGGGAACACCCGCCAGGAAGGGAGCTATTAGGATATTTGTTACCATTAGGCATTTCCAAACATAGACATGAATGTACGGCTAATGAAACTTCTCTCCCCTTGAAAGCATTTCGAGTATGACCTTCATTCTCTTGGCCCTCGTCCCGGGCTTTTTGGCTGTCTGAAGACGCCAGGAAATAGCATAAAGATTTGCCCGGTTTAAAGTTTTAAAAAATGCTTTTGCTTTTTTATTCCTGTTCAACTCGTCTATAAGATCATCGGGAATGGTCATTTGGCCGGGAGAGTCATATGCCTTCTCCCATCTTCCATCTGCCTGCGCTTTTTCCACTTCAGCGAGTCCTGAAGGTTTCATTTTGCCGGCCTTTATTAATCGCTCTGCATGTTGTGTATTTCTTTTTGACCAGATGCTTCCTGGATTTCTCGGTGAAAATTTATGAATCCATGATTGTGTATCATATTTTTTTATCTGGCCGTCTATCCAGCCATAGCAAAGGGCCTCATCCAAAGCCTCATTATAAGTAATAGTTTTCACACTGCCGTCTTTCTTGAAAAAGCGAATCCAGATTCCCTTATTCACCGCGTAATTCCCGGACAGCCATTTTTCGAACGCTTTGGAAGTCTTAAAGGCAATTACTTCCATTTCAGTCTTACTTGCGTTTTTCATCTTTTGGCAATTCACCCTTCGGGAGTTTCCCCGCACCAAATTTAATAAAATCCCGTAGCCTGTAACGCCCCCATCCTCCCCTCCTGGCGTGCGTCCTCACCCGACATTTCAGTATCATAATTCATCCATGTAATAAGTAGGTATTTTAAATTCATCTTCACCCGTTTCATAAAACCCCGCAGATGAAAATCTATATTCTATCGGATCTTTGCATAACTGCCAGTGAGGTTGCAGCAGACCTGCCTGCCGACTGGGCTAGTTGTAAAGCATATAATCTAATTTTTCTTTCGCCATTGTTCTATCTGCTATTAATATAGCGAACGGATCTCTTTGCCAAATAAATAATTTCTATCCTTCTTTTCAGTTGCGTAATCATTCAGAGTCTGTTTGTTATTCCTTAATCTCTTTAAGAACATATGTCCTGTGAATTTTTCGAAGCTTTCTTTAAGAGGCTCTTGGCCATTCATTTTTAACAGTTCCCAAAGTACGTGCATGTGATCAGGCATTATCACGTAGCCATAGATATGAACCAGTTCATGCTTAATAAGCCATTGATAACTCTCCATTATAATCATTTTCATTTCGTCATCTTTAAGCAAATGTTTCCAAGCCTTAATCACTGAAGTCCGGAAATAAACTTCATTTAATGACTGACGACTCTTTCGTTCTCCCGAATATTTAAACGGAGTTGACATCAATATTTCTAAGATAATGGAAATTCAGGAATATCGGGTAAAGGACACCCACCGGGAAGATTGGGAAAAATTTTCAAAAACATTGAAATTATAATCTTTATGCCTATGGAGCATAGCTATTTTCATTCTCTTGCACGGGCATTTACATCCAGAAAATTTTTGAAGAATTAGTGGAGTGAGTTGTCTTAGACTCTGAGCGCTTTCTCTACTCCCTGCCGGTACATCCGGCTAATCGGAAATTCATGTTTCGCAATCTCAATAGTATCATTGGTGAAGGATTCTATTTTGTCCATCGCCACAATGTAGGACCGGTGAATTCGAATGAACTTGCCAACCGGTAGTGTTTCTTCAAGGGATGAAATCGATTGCTTTGTAACGATATTTTTTGAAGTAGTAACTATTTTAATATAATCTTTAAGACTCTCTATATAAAGAATTTCATCCAGCGCAATTTTTAAATTCTTACGATCTGCCCGCACCGTTATGAATTGATGTGATCCACTATTTGGATGATCAAAAATGATGTCATTAATATCATTTTCTTTAAAGCTTGTCTGCATCACCTTATTCACTGCTTTTAAAAATCTTTCAAAAGAAATGGGTTTCAATAAATAATCAACAGCATCCAGCTCAAAGCCTTCTACGGCAAACTTTCGATAAGCAGTGGTGAAAATCACCTTCGGGGGCCTGGACAGCGTTCGCATTAGATCAGTACCCAGAAGATTTGGCATTTGTATATCCAGGAATAAAAGATCAATTGATCGCCTGCTTAAAAAGTTTAGTGCTTCGATAGCATCAGAACAGGTTCCTGCCAATTCGAGGTTATTGACGGAAGTGATGTATTTTTTCAGGACATCTAAGGCTGGCGGCTCATCATCCACTGCGAGGCACGTTATTTTGTTTTTTTCAGGCATACAAAATTGTTTGAAATTCAGATTTATTTACAGAAGTATTTTGAGTGGTCATTTCTTTTTCCTGTAACGGTACCTGGAGGTGTACTTGATAAATTTGATCAGACGATTCTAGTTTTAAACTATGATTTGAAGGATACAACAGTTTCAATCTTTTTTGAACGTTGACAAGCCCGATTCCTTTCTTATCATTCGAGGCTGGTGTTTCCTTCGGCTTACTATTGCTTAAATTAAAGTTGAGTTGATGATTTTTTACACCAATTTCTACTTTTATCCATTGACTGCCACGCATTTTGCTGGCGCCATGCTTAAAACAATTTTCTACAAAAGGGATTAGCAGCAAAGGAGCGATCATTTTATTTTCAGTGTCGCCGGTTATTTCTATCTGCAAGTCCAATCTGTCGCCATATCTTACTCTTTCCAGATCGAGATAATCATTTACGAGCTGAATTTCCTTTTCAAGCAGCACGAATGAATTTTCTCCCTCTTCCCGCATGTAGTCGATCATACCTGTTAGCTTATCAACAAGTCCCGCAGCGCGGCTATCCTTATTCAATGCAAATGAATAAATGTTATTTAACGTATTGAATAAAAAATGGGGATGCACCTGGGCTTTCAGCAGTTGAAGTTCAGCTTGCATATTTTCTCTGCCTAGCTGTTCTGACCTGCGTTGTTTTATATACCAGTCCTTATAATATTTAATAGCCAGCATCAGGCAACATGTAGGGATCGCCCCGGTGAAATTAATGTTGGAATAAAAGCTATTGAACACATACATCCATGCCGGCCAATGACTAATATAAGGGTTGATCCGGGCAACTTCCAACCAGAAATATAGAGAGCCGTAAGTGAGTAAATACATTGAAATAACAGACAAAAAAAACAACAGCCCAAACCGCACAAATTTTTGTTTTCGAAAAAACCGGGGAGCCAGGAAATAAACAATGAAATAACAAAAAATAAGGATACTTGAAAATCTTGCAAGAGATCTTACGAACTGGAAAGAGATAATACCTCCAATGTGAGTCAGTGGGTCTTTATAGATTCCCCCGAAGTTGCTGATTTGAACAATACCTGAAAACAAAAACCATCCCACCCAAAAAAATAGATGGCGGTAAATTCTATACCGGCGACTATCAGAAAATATGAAGTCATGCACAGTCATAAATAACTTTTATTTTCAGCCATAAACCGGTTGTTTGAGTAACGATGGTTGTGGTTCTTTATCAGCAATTGTTTTTTGCTGTAATGTCAATCTCAAATGCACTTGATAAACGTCTTCGCTTGAATTTATTTCTAAGAAATGTTTTTCAGCATATAGCAGTTGCAATCTTTTCTTCACATTCACCAGGCGGGTGACTCTATACCAACGATTATTAGAAAAAATCAATTTATGCAGTTTCATATGCCAACTTCATTTCTGTTTTATTAATAGGAGGCGCACCCTCAGATTCAAGAGAAAGCGTCAAAGAAAACATACCGTTTTTCAAGTAAGATTCTATTTTGTGTTTGCCCGGGTACAACACCTCCACTCTTTTCATTACCTGGTTCAACTCTGTATTTTGTTGTAATGAGCCATTGATGTTCTCATAATAACCATTGCACTGAAGTGAAAATTCCAACTGATTGTTTTGTGTTTTCAAATCGATCTCAACAACAAGTTTTTGTTGCAACGAAAGCAAAGATTGTTCACAGCAATGCTGAACGATAGAAACGACGATCAACGGAGCTATGTAAATATTATTTTTTTCCTCCGGTTTTTTAAAATGTATAACAATGCGGTCTCCATAGAAGATTTTTTCCAGATCCAGGTAATCGTGCATTATTTGCGTCTCCTGCTCCAGCGGCACCCGTTCTTTTTCATTTTCGTATAAAAAATAACTAAGCAGGTCTGCCAGTTTGAGTATTGCATTGGGCGCCTCTGCCGAATGCACACGGATAAGACGTGAAATATTCTGAAGCGCATCGGAAAGAAAATGTGGATGAAAATGGGTTTTGATTATTTCCAACTCGGTGACGATTTTTAATTTTTCCAATCGTTCATTTTCCTTTTGCTCGAGGTAATGAATTTTAAGTAAACGGGCCACGCCGGCAAACACACCCGAGGCGGTGCCAAGTCCCAATCCATAAAGGATCGGCTGAAACAGCCTTATTTGGATGGGCAACTGGTTAAAAGGTGTCGGTTGCTTTAAGAGCACATATAGTTTAGTAATCCAAAAGGCGTTAAACAGGTTAAGCCCGCACAGCGCGATGAACAAAACGACAAAACTGAAATACCTGCCCTTTAAAAGGAATCGTGGCAAAAGGATATAAGCAGTAATGTAGGCGGACAGAATACTGACGGGTATATACATCAGTTTATGAAAGGCAGTGGCGTAAGCTTCACTACTGGTAAAATCAGCAGCACTTGACGGAACAAAATTGACGATAAAAAAATATACGCAAAATAGCACCCAAAGCACCGTATGTCTTATGATACGATGTTTGGATTTGTTTGATAATATGAAGTCTTCACCAATCATAAACCCTTTATCTTGATATATTATTTACAAGCTGAATAATACTCCGGCAAAAACCTGGTAATCGCCCGAGCCTCCCGGACCAACTGTATAAACACCCGTATGAGCTGAGACCATTTTGTCAATTAAGTTTTGATTGATTGAATGTGAAATGGTAAAAGGAACGTAGGCATATACAGCCGCCCTTTTGAATTTATAAATCAGCCCCGGCTCCGCTGATAATGTATAACCAGCCCGACGGTTGCCATTGCTTTGACCGATTAAATCCCTTACCGGTGAACCCTCATCGCGTAACCCGGCTGAAAACGACCAGCGGGTAAAATTTACGTCTACCCCTGCCCGTAATGAAAAAACATCGGGCACGCTATTATCGTATGCTCCTATTTGCTGCATATATGGATCGAGCGGCTTTCCCTGCGTATACTGAGTACCGTTGATGTCACGGGGATTCATGAGATAATAAAAGTTTCCATACAAGCCAACGGTCCTTTTCGCATTGAAGAAATAAAAGGTGTTAAGCTCGGTAATAATACCGGTGCCGCCGTCTCCTGGTTGAATGGCAGGGTTGATTGCTGACAGCACCCGGGTAGTATCATTCCGGTAAAAATATCCCTGGTATTTATAGTCGCCTGTTGGTAATTTAATCCCGAGTCCTAACTGAATGTTGGCCCTTTGACTCACTGACGGACTAAGCAACCATTTATAGGCGGTAAAAGTAACATCACCTACTCCAAATGAAGATGTGGTATGCCTCGACGTATTGGGACCACCATGTTCGAGCGTACTTGAGCGGCTATTAGCTGATACAGGTACAACCAGGGAGAGAGACCAGCCCTTATTAAGCAAACGGGATACCGCAATATCAGTAGAGAAGGACCTGATAATATTCTGATTGGGCGCCGGTGTTTTAAGATCTACCTTTCCTTTGTAGTCCCGGTACGCTTTGAAATAACGGGTATTAATGTTTACCTGCCAGGCAGATGTTGTAAAAGCATTGCTGGTCAGATTGTACTGGCCAAAACCGGAAATGTTGCGAACTGCAATACAGCCCTGGGAATGTACTATATGTGCCAGGTGTATATAACACAAAGTGAAAAGAATAACTTTTTTCATAATTGTAAGTTTAAAATTGAATGTTAGTATTGAGAAAGTTTTCCGCAGGGATTTTTACGATTTTCTCTTCGGCATTTGTCATAGGCTGTTTTTGCAAACCAGTTTCCCGGTAAGATAAAAAAGTATTGTCTGTCGAATTCATGTTCAATTGCACATTCAATAATGATACAGTGTAAACCGGCAAAAAGTAAGAGATGTTGATTAAGCTTTCAAACGGCGTATGCGACGTATGGGCTTCATTTACTCCGGGAACTAAAAGGGCCTTGATAAAAAAGTACAAAGTAAATACGATCCAAAAGGCTTCATGCCTGTAAAACCATATTGCAGGTTTGTTAGAAAATATGAAATCGTAGGTGGTCACTTATTTTCATTCTTCTTCTAAAATTATAAATCGCATTTCTCATTTTATAATTTTTTGCCGTCTATTCTGCAACCAGCACGATTCAGGCGACGAATGGCATTTGTCGCCAACTAGTGGACAGTACTGCCTCTAAGATGTTAAATAAGATCACATATTTTACAATCGTCGAATAGTGGCCTGTGGGAGTTATAGCAAAATACTTTTGGGTGATTGTTCACTTAAATTTTAAAAAAATGAAAAAGAAAATAATTTTTCTCCTCACCGCGCTGGGGGTAGTATTCATCATCCAGGGTTGCCGAAAATTTGATGCACAGGATTTTGGCAAGCATCCTGAATATGGAAAGGTCAATAATGCAAATGTTGCAACCGATTGGTATCGGTTACAACTCAAAATTTTGCTTGAAAGAAATTCAGCATTGAATGGCGTACATTTTGGATATATCGGGATCGGGCTATACGAATCTGTTCGCTATGGAATTAAAAACTCCGTGAGCCTTTCTACAAAATTGTATCAGATGCCAGGCATGCCGGCTAAAGAAAACAATAATGGTTATGCGTGGGAGGTAAGTGCAAATGCCGCTCTCGCTGCGATGGTTCGGTCTTTTTATGGTGGTCTCACACAGGCCAACCTGGCAACTATTGATTCGATGGAGAATGCCTGGAATCAAAAGCTAATCCCCGGTATGAATTCAGAAGTCTTCAACCGCTCCCAGGCCTTTGGGAAAAGTATTGCAACTGCTATCTACAACTGGTACTTGACAGATAACCTCAATCCTTCAAATGCCGGATATGTGCCGCCGGTATTTCCCGGGGCATGGGTTCCGACACCTCCGGCATTTGCCAATGGAATTAATCCTTACATCGGAACGGCCCGAACATTTCTCGCTTCTGATTTATCACCGGTGGCGCCGGCACCTGTTGCATATTCTGAAGATGTGAATTCGGATTTTTATAAGATGGTTAAACAAGTTTATGATGTATCACAAACACTGACTGATGATCAAAAGAGCACCGCCTTATATTGGGTTGACCAGGGTAACAGTGTGGGATATACGCCGCCAGGCCATGACTTCTTTATCGTAACCCAGGCCCTGGAACAGGCTAATGCTGACCTTGCGACTGCAGCGGAAACGTATGCAAAAGCTGGGATAGCAGAAAGAGATGCAACTATTGTTTGCTTCAGGTCAAAGTATGTTTATAATCTTTTAAGACCGATTACCTATATACAGAAGTTGATTGACCCTGCCTGGTTTTCATTTATTCCCACTCCGCCCCATCCCGAATATCCCGCCGCACATGCACTAATAACAGGGGCGGTAATGCAGGCAACTGCCAAAGTGCTTGGTGAAAATACAGGTGTTACTGACCACAGTTATGAATTTAGGGGTTGGCCCGCCCGCTCGTTTACAACGATTTTTGCTGCTGCTGAGCAAGCCGGTATTTCCAGGCTCTACGGTGGGATACATTATTTGCCATCCATCAATATGGGTTTGCAAATGGGAAAAGAAGTCGGCACCAGGATAGGTGATATAAAATTATTCTAAGCAAATCCGTATCCGATAAGCAATCGTTGTTTTTATTCTTTTTAAATGTCATGCGTTTTGCATGGCATTTTTTACTTAGGTAAATGTCATGAACTCCTTTTGTCGACAATACAATTAGAATTGACCGGGTTCCCGATTGAGTAGCCCCTAAACAATCAAAACAAATATCCCCCAAAAGTTAATGGCACTAAAATGAATAATGCCGCATCAGTAACACTTAGACTCAATTTTTGAAAACCCTCTCCCGGGTTCTGAGCAATGTCTGCTTCACGGGGCCCCTGGCGTGAGACATTGCTAAGAAGAAAGGAACTTTGGTAGTAGCAGGTACAAGTTGCTATACGTTGAAAATACACACACCGGCATGAATTAAAAACACTTGTCAGCGCAACTAAATAGGTGTGAGAAGAAATGAAATCGTCCATGTGGTTCCGGACAATGGGCTGAATAAAAGAATAAATGCGGTTTGCTGCCCAAAGGACGATGTGCCGGGTTACTCTATTGAAGCATTTATCAGAAAATATAAAATCGTAACTGGTAACTTGAAATAATCTTTCCTTTAAAATTAAACAGCACTTACCTGAATTTAATGCTTTCATTGAACTATTCAGCGTTTTACCCAATTCTGTCTGTGAATGCCATTTACCGTCTGTGAATCGCAGTATGGACACCGGCATAGGTAATTCCCGCCTGAATATCAGGTTCTGTCGAATAATAAAAAAAGGGGTGAATTGGCTATATATTTTTGAATTCATTAATCAACTAAAAAATTTGAAGTCATGAAAACAAGCTTAATTACACGTACGGGTATTGTATTATTGTTAATGTTTTTACTATCAAATTCCTTTGCTCAAAAAAATTTCCCCGGGGAACCTGCCTACGGATTTTTTAGTGAGACATCAGCCAAATCCTTTTCTTCCCGGTCGCATCATACTGCCAGCCCGGAAAATATCAGCAAAAAGACCTTAAAGAAGTTTAACAGGCGATTCCGAAACGCATCAGATGTATCGTGGGAACATCTAGACGATAACTTTCTCGCAACATTTGCGAATGGCGAAACAACGACAAAATCGTTATTTGATAAAAAAGGAAGACTGATTTACGCCATCGATTATTCCTCTGCAAAGCGATTGCCCGCAGATATAAAAGGCCCCATTATGAATAGTTATAGAAATTACATGATTACAAGTGTTTGCAGGGTCTCACAGGACAATCGTGTTGTATGGATAATAAAAATGGCTGACAAATCCAATTATGCTGCGGTGAAAGTCGAGGACGGCGAAATACAAGAGATAGAAAATTTTAAAAGAGCAAATTAAATTACTCTATCAGGTAGAGTGCTAATGTTTATGGCCCTCCCGATTTCACGGGAGAGCCATTTTTATTGCAACCCCTGTCTGTGCAATCTGCGCCTTGTTTGGCAAGAATATACTGCAATTCTCAATTGCATATAGCCATAATTTGTCTTTTGCCTGAAACTTAAAGCGAAGAAAAATGTATTCAAAAAACAGCTGTCAACGGTATTAATAAATCCTGTTTGATCATTATCTCTCCAGGCACTTTCTTCAAAACCCGGATGATCATATAAAAAGCCAGGATGCAGACGAAACATTATCGCCTGGCCTTAACCACGGTTTTAGAGAAATAAATCTTATTTAAATTTTTCATGACTCTTTCGCTCTCCAGAATACTTAAAAGAAGTTGACATAAATATAAATTCTGGAAAGTCAAATGAGGACACCCGCCAGGAAAGGGGGCAGGATAATTTAACAGATGCTAACGGTGACGAGTATGTGCAACAGTTAGCCATTCCTTGCTGTCCCGGCGGGGGTCCGATGACAGTCGCCAAATTAAAAAATTCTGCCTCGAAATCCCGGCGAGAATGCATCCCGACCTTTAATAGGCCAACTTCCGGTAGTTTATAAGGAGTCTTTCAAAATGCAAAATCGTTTACTCCATCCTGTTATCTTTATAAAACGTAGCTGTATGATATAGTACCTACAATCCGTTGGCCGCAAATTGTAATCAGCTCTCAGTAAATTATTCCCGCGAGTATGTCAGCTGGCCGGGAGAGTCGTAAGCCTTCTCCCTTCTCCATTCTCCCTGCTCCCTTCTCCCATCTTCCATCTGCCCGCGCATTTTCCACTTCAGCAAGTCCTGCAGGTTTCATTTTGCCGGCCTTTATCAATCGCTCTGCATGTTGCGTATTTCTTTTTGACCAGATACTTCCTGGATTTAATGCAGGGTAATTAACTTTTGGAAAGTTATTAGACTTCCTTTCTTAAACAGACTCCGGAAAACTTTCTAAAAGTTTTGGTACTCCGGCAATGCAATAAATATCTTGCATAAAATGCAATCATTTACAAACTGGGTACCAAAATCCTGCCTATTGAAACATTCTCAGCAAAGCCATTCCAGGTTTGTTAATTGAAAATTACAATCTATGCAGTAAATTGAATTGTTTTTACAACAGGTATTCATGGAACAACTTACTAAAATTGGTCGTTTATTATATGGATTCGGCCTTGTTGCAGTGGGAATACACCAGCTTCTCCTCAAAGATTTTCGCCGGGAAATATTACCCCCGTTTCCTGCATGGGCTCATCAATATGCAGTGTTCCCATTTCTTGCAGCAATAGCTTTGATATTCGCTGGCATTATGATCTCAGGGGTGGTATTTAACATCGGCCCCGTTATTTCAAAAAATATTTGCCTGTATGCAGGGTTTTGTTTTCTTGCAATCATCATTACCTGCCATTTGCCGTATGTTCTCATCTTTAGTGCTGATAAAGCTTCCCGCCTGGATGTTTGGTTTGATGCCGGTGAAGAGCTGGCATACTGTGGGGGCGCATTTGTAATAGCAGGTTCATTTCCGGAAAATAATTGGAGCCGAAACAAAAAGAACCTCTTTTTAATAGGGTTAGAAAAACTAATTCCAATCGGAAGAATTTTTTTCGCCATACTGATGTTATTGTTTGGATGCAGCCATTTTGTATTTACTGATTTTGTTGCTACCATGGTACCCAAATGGTTTGGGGCGCCATTGTTTTGGACTTATTTTGCGGGAGCTGCGCTTATTGCATCATCCATTGCAATTATTTTCAAAATTTGGATAAAGGTGGTTGCACTGCTCTTAGCTATTATGCTCTTTCTTTTTTTTATTTTCTTCCATATACCTGATGCTTTTGCAAACCCTTATACCCAGCACGGAAATGAAATTGTCCGGGCCATGGTTGCGTTGCTTTTCTGTGGCATTGCATTAGTTATCGCATCAACAAATTACAATAAACCGATGTCTTACAAGTAAAGTCATTTGCTGTGGGTGTTCCCAAATAAGGTGGTTAAGTGACCGTTTTATTAACAATCCTTTTTTCTCGTTTTTTATGAACTAAACTAAGGATAGCGTGAGAAATTCGGCCGAGACCAAAATTTATCTCTGACGGAACTTCTTTTAATTTACCGCACAAGCAGACGGACACTTACGCTCAATGCTACAATGACAGCTGTTGCGCCAACAAAGGGTTACATGTGAGTATAAAATCTTAAAAGCTCAGTAGGATTATTACAGCAATTGCTGCAAAGCCTATGAAGCCAAACCAGGTCCACTTGATTAATTCTCTTTCGTCGTCTTTCAAGAATATATAGCCAATGAAACTGCACACTGACGCAAATATCCGCTTGTGACATATAATTAACTATAACCTTAATAGGATTAAGAGTTGCTAACAGATACTAATATACGCAGATTTTTGTGTCTTTTATTCATGGCTCTTTTCAATTCGGGCACAAGCCGACGCTTGCGCTAACTCTCCGCTAGCTGGAGGATATACTTGCCCCAAAGATGGGAGAGTTTTTCGTGACAGTACCTTGCACCAGGATGGGAGTTAATTTCCGGGTGTACGGTAATTAACAGACATTTTTGTTGCCTTGTCAATTTCTTCGGGAGTTAGAAGAAGAGTGGCCGAAACATTAACCAGGCCCGATGCATTTATAGTTAATGTAAGTGCAGCACCTGTAGTGCTGTCAGGCAGTTCAACTATGGCATAGACATCATAGTCGCCGAAGGCAAAATAAAATGCCTCAAGGTTACCACCCATATCAGCAACCATTTTTCTAATGGCTTCTTTACGGTCAGTGCCACCCACTTTAAGCAAGCCTTTAACGCCTTCATCATTGTAAGAGGCGGTAATCAAAAACTTTGTCATGATATTTTTTTTATTTGGTTTACAATCCTTCATAAATGTAAACAATCTTTAAATGTTCTAAACAAAAAAAGCAGCCTGTTGATGCGGGCTGGCGAAAGAGTGGGAACATCAAAAGGCTGAATGATTGAAGAATGTGTTTACGCCGAAAGTGCGATTCCTGTTTGCAAGATTGCTTAACGTGTAGATTTTATATTTCTTTAATTAAACTCTTTTTAATTCGGGCACAAGCGGACGCTTGCGCTAGCCCCAGCTATTCTTAGTCTGCCCATAACCGTTAGTTGTGCTGTCCTTAGCTTGCAACTAAGGATTTTAAGACCTTTAAATCTATAACAAAAATTCAATTTTAATAATCCCGCATTGCTTTCCATAAGTACCTTGCCCTATTGTAGAGCAAGTGCCCGCTTGTGCTTCTCACGAACAATAGTATTTATGGAGTATTATTTTAAAATGATAAGATCTGATGTACTAATTTATCTCTGGCGGTAACTGCTTTTAATTTACCGCACGAGCGGAAGGACACTTACTCCAGTGCTACAATAACAGTTGTCGCGCCAACAAAGGGTTACATGTGAATATAAAATCTAAAAGCTCAGTAGGATTATTACAGCAATTGCTGCAAAGCCCATGAAGCCAAAACAGATCCACTTGTTAATTCTCTTTCGTCGTCTTTCAAGAATATGTAGCCAACCAAACTGCTCACTGGCGGAAGCGTCCGCTTGTGACATCCAATTAACAATAACCTTAATAGAATTAAGAGTTGCTAACAGTTACTAATATACGCAGATTTTGTGTATTTTATTCATGGCTCTTTTCAATTTGAGCACAAGCCGACCCTTGCACTAACCCTTCGCTGGTTGAAAGATATGCTGGCCAAAGATGGGGGGCTTCACGATGTTTGCACACCGTTAGTTGCGCTCCCTAATTATTTTAAATTTATTCGGAATGGCCACGAAGAGGACTTGTTTATTTAAACGTTCCTAGCACGACATATGGCCGCAGGGAGAGAGGCGATATACTGGCCAATTTGGGGGACAGTAAAATTTTCATATTTGATCGAAAATAATTATTATCTTGCTATACCACTGTTTCCGCAACGATAGCTAAGAGAAATTCACCTCTCAATTTTTCCGACAACACATTTTTTTTAAAACATTAAAACTACTTTTATGTCTTTCATTTTTCATTTTAAGCACGGCGGATTCACGACCGAAAAATATCATCAGGCACTCGATAAACTCAGCGCTGCAGGGCTTGGCTCGCCTAAAGGAAGGAGCTACCATGTGTGTTACGGTGATCCCAACAATCTTGAGGTTACGGATGTATGGAGCAGTATGGAAGAATTCGAGGAGTTTGGCAAAACATTAATGCCAATCTTAGCTGCTATGGACATTGAGCTCGGGCAGCCCGAAAGAAGTGAAGTGCATAATATAATTGTTGGGGAACCCGTAGCAGCCCAAGCAACAATATAATGGTTGCCGGTTGCCGGTAGACCACACGTTGGCTCTCTATTTAATTTGCTGCAATGGGTAAGCCCCAAATGCAATCCTTCAATAAACTTTCCGGCCTCTAGCGCCTGCTCTCGGACCAACATGCTTACAGCCCCATACTTAGTTCCCCCCGTGAAATGCCACAAC
The DNA here is from genome assembly GCF_057362405.1 of Ginsengibacter sp. NCBI lineage: Bacteria > Pseudomonadati > Bacteroidota > Chitinophagia > Chitinophagales > Chitinophagaceae > Ginsengibacter > Ginsengibacter sp. The sequence goes on along the minus strand of NZ_JBMQQG010000255.1, from coordinate 1,197 downwards.
ATATTAAAATCATCACTTCCGTCATGATAAAACCTCCCAGACGAATAATGATAATCTTTGGGCAACTTGCATAAACCTGCCCGTACCGGGTAATAATGATGAATTCCAGCTTTTGGATAAATTTCCTTTGAAAGCTAAGGTTGAAAATTTATGATGATTGGCGTTGGTCAGAGATCCCGTTGATTGACCGCACAGGCCAGCGGCTCTCACGAGGGGCAGATGTGGGCTTGTATAGAGGGATACCGACGAAGGCTGCGTAGAGACACGGCCCGGGATAAGCCCATGATAAGCTCCTTAATTTTTTAAAAATTTGATGGAGGGTCAAAATTGAAAAATGCTTTGATAGCTGCAAATAACTTCTTTAATAATTGTCTCATTTTGAGAAGTTTTAATTGTGAGCGTTAATCATAATTCCATAACAAAGATACGCTACTGTAGCAGATTTACATGCAATTTCGTTCGCTTATTTTGGCCCTCTCATGAGCGTCCGCTTGTGACATACTATCAACTTTAAAGCGATTAAGTGAACGTTTACCTATATAACCAAATTAACCCAAATCAAAGACTTTAGATTTCTTTACTCCTGGTTTCTTTTAATTCGGGCACAAGCCACGCTTATGCTAACCCGGTGCTGGTTGAAAGATATGCATGCGCCAAAGTTCGGGCAAAGCATATGCCATGATAAAGAACAATAGCACTGAATTTTACGTAATAAACTTTTCAATACTTGGGTACTCTCAGAAAGCAGCACGTTTTTTCATTGCTAAACTGAATGTTGCAACAAGTCCCCAAAGCACAGCAGCCCATACTATATACCAGGTCATGCGTTCTTCTCCCGTTATTGCAATTGGCATAGACAGTATCCAAAATGCATCAAGGCTTGCGTGCATCAATACCCCTATCAATAAACTTTCTGTATGTTCATATACCCACACCATAAGTATTCTAAAGGGCGGCAGAAAGGAAAAAAGCATTACTGACAAGTAAAATGGCAATGGAACTGACCCGGCTGATGCAGCACTTCCGATAAAATTGGAAAGCAGGTGCCATAGTCCCCACATGATACCCAGGTTAAGACCGGATGCAATAAGATGGCGATTCAACTGCAGTTTCGGTGTTGCAAATCCTGTCCACCCAACCTCTTCGACAAAGCCATTAAAAAGTCCAAGCCCTATAACAAACAACGAAAAGATGATT
>NZ_JBMQQG010000254.1:0-11259 GCF_057362405.1 Ginsengibacter sp. | reverse complement strand
TTTTGCACCAGTTCAACTTCATACTTTCTTAATATTGCTTCCATTTCTTTTCTCTCAGTAATATCCTTTACTAAACATTGGAATCCTGTGGTAACATCATTTTCAGAAACTAGAATAGCAGATTGCTCCACCCATTTTATTTCACCGTCTTTTGTTTGGATACGAAATTCGTTTACGGTTTCGTCTAATTTATTTTTAACCTGGTTTTTGTAAATCACTTTAACTTCTTCGAGGCAGTCTTCGGCTATCAATTTAGTAAAGTGCATCCCCATTAATTCAGCAAGTGAATAACCGGTCAAATGGAATGCTTTACTGCTTGCAAACGTAATACAGCCGTCTATCGAGGTTGTATACATGACAACGCCGGCATTCTCTATCAGGTTCTTGTAAATTAGCTGATTGGCGGAAAGTTCGTTTTCGGCATTGATAGATGCTATAGAAGCTTCCCGGCAGATTTTATCTGCAGCTCCTAACAATTTGGAAATATGCCCCATTATTAATGAAAACGTGGCAATCACCATGATGATTCCTAAAACAGTTCCCGTTTCCTGGTTGTACAATTTTAAGCGCATGCCTGCAATTGCAATTGCCCCGGCTATTATAGAAATGATGATGCCCAGGAAAAAAAACTTTCGGATTACCGCAAAGTTGTCGTTGCTTTTGCGGAGTTTATTATCTTTCATATACCGGCGTTTTAAAATAGAGTTTGCAGGAGAATGTCTCGTCATAATAGCTATACTTATGAGAGCTTGAGTTTCGCGGGTTAATGCTTTCCATGGGTAAAAGGGATTTAGGGGTTTTCATTATAATCGTGGATTAGCTTTGATGATACTCGCCGTTATTTTAATTTAAGGTTTGTTTTTTAGTTAAGAACCATTTTTCCAATGAATGGGTTATGTCTTCTAATTTTACAGGCTTTGAAAGATAGTCGTCCATACCCGCCCGTAAGCATTTTTCCTGGTCGCCTTCCATAGTATTCGCCGTTAAGGCAATAATCACCGGCTGAACGTCAAAATTTTTCCGGATGAAGTCAGTTGCTTGTATGCCGTCCATCTCGGGCATTTGCATATCCATTAAAATAATGTCGTATTGTTTTTGCCGGGCCATTTCCACGGCCACGGCCCCGTTTTGAGCAAGGCATGGTGTATAGCCCAATTTATTAAGAATGTAGGCAATTACTTTTTGATTAACCTCGTTATCTTCGGCTACCAGAATTTCAAGTGGGTGTTTTTGAGAAAAATTGCCTGGTAATTTTACCGGTTCATGAATCACTGGCACTGCTTCACTATCTTGAGGTTGCAGTGCCTGCAGAACATGTTTATTTAAGATATGCTGCCGAACCGGTTTGTTTAGTACGGAAGCGAATAAATGGGACTCGTTTTTCGTATAGTCTTCACCGATAGAACTGAGAAGAATTACCGGGATTGACGGGTATAGCCTCTTAACATTTTTCGCCAGTTCAAGTCCATTCATGTAAGGCATCTCCATGTCGGTCAGTACGAGTGCGATATCTCTTTCTTTGGCTAAAAGTTTTAATCCATGACCGGCAGAGCCAGCCAACACCGGCAAGAGTTTCCAAAGCTGCAACTGGCTTTTTAAAATAGCCAGGTTGGTGATATTATCATCAATAACCAGTATTTTTTTATTCTGAAATTCGCTCATATTATACTGCGTATATGTTTTCAGAATTTTAGTGCCTGCTCTCGTTTTCAGCGTGAATGAAAATGTAGAGCCTTTGTGCACTTCACTTTCTACATTAAAACTTCCATGCATTAAATGAACCAGCTTTTCTGAAATGGCGAGACCAAGGCCAGTTCCGCCATATTTACGGGTGGTTGATGAATCAACTTGAGAAAATGGTTTAAATAGCCGGTCTAATTTTGCCTGGGGAATACCCATGCCGGTATCTCTTACATCAAATTTCAATGTTATATCGTCCGGAGTGTCTGATGGCAATAAATGCACACCAACAAATACTTCGCCCTTCTCTGTAAATTTTAGCGCATTATTTATCAAATTTGTTAATACCTGCCTTAATCTTAAATCATCTCCCACAATTTGAAGAGGAACATTATTATCAATTTTATAGATGAGATCAAGGCCCTGCACGGCTGCTTTGGGCCCGAAAATGTCCAATACATCCTCTATGCATACACGCAAATTGAAATCTTCCTTTTCCAGCCCGAGGTTACCCGATTCGATTTTTGAGAAATCTAAGATATCATTTATCACATTCAACAAACTTTCGCCACAAGTCGTAATAGTTTTGGTGTAATCCAATTGTTGCTCGGTAAGTTCTGTTTCGGCCAATAGCGAGGCCATACCAATAACTCCGTTCATGGGGGTCCTGATCTCGTGACTCATCGTTGCCAGGAAGATACTTTTTGCCTGGTTAGCCTGTTCAGCATTGCGCCGTGCCTTTTCGGCTTCAACCCGGGCATTCTTTTCTTCACGGGTTAAAAGCAAAAGCTGTTCAGTGCGTTCCTGCACCTGGTTTTCCAGCGCCTTTTTCTGAATTTTTATGGTTCGTATACGTACCTGGTATAGTGCAATACCAACACCTAAAATGATGATTGCGGCCAGGGATTTAAACCACCATGTTAACCAAAATGGCGGGGTAATAATTAACTGCACACTTAATAAATTAGACGACCATTCTCCCGAATTATTAAGTCCTTTTACTTTGAATATATAGGTGCCGGGATCGAGGTTGGTATAGCTTGCTGAATTTTTATCGCTCGACTCATTCCATTTTTTATCGAAACCTTCCAGCATGTATTTATAACGCTTCTTTGCTTTATCCGTATAGTTTAAAGACGCGAATTCGAATTCAATAACTGAATTATTATAGGGTAGGGTAATTGATTTGGTGAGTACAATATTCTGTTTCAGCGGAGTGGTTACTGAATCGTTTGCAACAGCCACTTCCTTGTTGGCAATACTAAAGCCGGTTAAAACTAACGGTGGATCATATACGCTTGTTTTGATGCTATCGGGATGAAACATATTGAAACCGTTATTACCGCCAAAATAAAATTCCCCCTTATTGCCCCTGCAAAATGCCTGCTCTTTAAATTCATTTCCCTGCAAACCATCCACTACACCAAAATTTTTAAAGATCTTTTTTCCGGGATTGAAACAGGATATTCCCCGGTTGGTGCTTATCCATAAATTGTCCTTATCATCGCTTAATATTCCAAAAATATCATTGCCCGGTAAACCATCTTCAATTGTATAATTTTTTATAGCATTTGTTTTTGGGTTTAATTCCGAAAGTCCGGAAGCCGTTGCAATCCATATCATGTGTTGCCTGTCTTCATAAACATGACCTACACTATTGCCGGCGATGGTATTTTTATTTTGATCGTCGTGCAAGTAATGAGTAAAAGTGGATGTTTTCTTGTCGAATAAATTCAATCCTCCACCGTCGGTACCAATATATAGGTGTCCCTGGTGATCGTCAAAAACTGAATAAATCTTATCGCTGCTGATACCATTTTTATCTCCTTCGACATAACGATATTTTGTAAAAGAATGCGTCATTGGATTATAATGATTTAATCCTCCGCCATAAGTGCCGATCCACATCGTGTTATCAGTATCGCTTATTATATTCCACGCATTGTTGCTGCTTAGGCTATTGGGGTCTGCCGGATTATTTTTAAAATGTTGATAGCTGTTTTTTTGCTTGTTATAAACGGTAATGCCATCTCCCCAGGTTCCAATCCATAAATTACGCCGGCTATCTTCACAAACATTTAAAACATAATTTCCGCAGATTGAATTCGGATTAGCAGGATCATGGTTATAGTGGCTGAAGCTTCCGCCTGATGGATCGAATAAATTCAATCCACCGCCATCGGTACCTATCCAGATGTTTTTTTCGGAGTCTTCGTAAATGCAAAGCGTCTTATTATCACTTAGGCTATTCTTTAATGAAGAATGTTTATAGTGGGCAAATTGTTTATCGCGGTTTACAATGCTGATGCCACCTGAAAAAGTGCCCAGCCACATGTTGCCTTTATTGTCTTTGCAAATTGAATAAATCGAATTGTTGCTTAGGCTGCTATTATCTATTTCATCATGTACATACGTCTTGAATTCACCCGAGGCCGCATTCAAAATGGATAGCCCACCGTTTTCAGTTCCCACCCAGATGTTCCCCTCGGCATCTTCATTGATGGTACGAATTTCATTACGGGAAAGGCTTTCTGATATTTTAATATCTTTTTTATGATGCAGAAAAGTTCCATTTCTTACGTCGAATAAATCTAACCCACCACCGTTAGTCCCTATCCATAGCCGGTGTTGATTGTCTTCAAAAATCCTATATACGTCATTGAATGCAAGTGATGTGGGCACGGCATCATTATGTTCATACCTGGCAAAAGATTTGGTAGCAGGATCGAACAAGTTAAGGCCGCCATGCGTAGTTCCAATCCATAAATTTTTTTCTTTATCCTTGTAAACATCTCTTATAAAATTATCACTAATGGAGCCTCTGTTATTTATATTAGATTTATAATGAATAAAGGTTCCGGTCTTTTTATCCAGCATATCTAAACCCGCAGACTCTGTACCTATCCATAGATTTCCATTTTCATCTTCCTGCAAGGCCGTAATAAAGTTGCCTGCAATACTTTTTGAATTTTTGACATCGTTTTTATAAGAATCGAAAGTTCCTTTTTCAAGATTATAATGATTTAAGCCTCCGCCCCATGTTGCAATCCACAGATCGCCATTGCGGCTTTCTATCATATCTACAATATGGTTATTACTAATGGTAGACTTGTCTGCCGGATCATTTCTATAAATGTCGAACTTATAGCCGTCATACCTGTTGAGGCCGTCCCGCGTACCAAACCACATAAATCCATTGCTATCCTGAAGGATGCACGTAACGTTACTTTGAGAAAGTCCGGCGTCAGTACCTATATGGTCAAATTCCAGCTGTTTCACTTGAGCAGAACCCGCAGATGGACAAAGAAGAAATAGCAACATCAAAACATGACACGCACCGATAATGGTTGATTTCAGCGACTGCATAAATTGAAAACAGCTCCGAAGGTTTTTACGTGCTTCAATGCATCTAACACGTGATGTGCAGGATAGTTTTGCGAAAGAGGCAAGGTGCGGGTAGGTTTTAGGGGTTAGATTCATTAATTTTTATTGTATAAAGCCGGTTTCGGGTTTAATCATTTTATGTAAAGTCAGGGTTTCCATTTTTGTAAGAGACCATTTCTCAAGTTTGAAGCTTACATCTTCTAACTTCACCGGCTTGGGAATATAATCATTCATACCGGCCTTAAAACATTCTTCCTGGTCGCTTTCCATTGCATTTGCGGTAAGTGCTATAATTACAGGCTGGTGTTCTAAATGCTGCCTGATATACTTTGTTGCCTCCAGTCCATCCATTTCAGGCATCTGCATATCCATTAAAATAATATCGTATTTTTTTTGGTTAGCTTTTTTAACTGCTACAGAACCATTTTCCGCTATACAAGGGTCGTAGCCTAATTTGTTAAGAATATAAATAATTACCTTTTGATTAACCAGGTTATCTTCAGCCACTAATATCTCGAGGTGATGTTTTTGTGAAAATTTTTCGGGCAATTTTTCTTTCATAATTTTTTCATGCTGCACAGTATTAACCTGCGGTTGAAGCGCATTGAGTATATGCCTGCTTAAGATATGCTGGCGAACAGGTTTATTTAATATTGAGGTAAACAGCCCTGAATCTTTTTGCGTGTAGTCGTCACCGATAGAGCTTATAAGAATGATGGGAAGAGAAGGATATAGCCTCCTTATATTTTGAGCAAACCCAATGCCATCCATATAAGGCATCTGCATATCTGTTAATACGAGATCAATAGTTCTGTCGCCGGCTAATAATTTTAATCCATAACCGGCAGATTCCGCCAATACCGGAACCAGCTTCCATGACTCTAACTGGCTTTTTAAAATGGCGAGATTGGTAAGGTTATCATCTACAACCAGAATTTTCTTATTCTGAAGTTCAGTCATATTGTGTTGCTCATATAATTTCAGAATCTTTGTTCCTGCTTTGGTTTTTATTGTAAATGAAAATGTGGAGCCTTTATCAACTTCGCTTTCTACGTTAAAAGTTCCTCGCATTAATGAAACAAGTTTTTCGGAGATGGCCAGGCCGAGACCGGTTCCCCCATATTTTCGCGTAGTGGAGGAATCTACCTGTGAGAAGGCTTTGAAAAGACGATCTAATTTTGACTTTGGAATACCCATACCGGTATCTTTCACTTCGAATTGCAAGGTGAGTTCTCCTGCTTCACCTGTGTCTAACAAATGAACACCTACAAACACTTCACCTTTCTCTGTAAATTTTAATGCATTATTGATTAAATTAGTTAACACCTGCCTTAATCTTAAATCATCTCCCACTATTTGAAGGGGAACATTATTATCAATCTTATAAATAAGATCAAGACCCTGGGCTGCAGCCCTGGTACCAAAAATATCCAACACATCCTCAATGCATACACGAAGATTAAAATCTTCCGATTCCAGGTCCATATTACCTGATTCGATTTTGGAAAAATCCAAAATATCATTAATAACATTCAATAGACTTTCACCACAGGTTGTAATAGTATTTGTATAATCCAATTGTTGTTCAGAAAGATTTGTTTCAGCTAGCAGCGATGCCATTCCAATAACTCCGTTCATAGGTGTGCGAATTTCATGGCTCATCGTTGCAAGGAAAATACTCTTTGCCTGGTTGGCTAATTCTGCATCCTGCCTTGCTTTTTCCGCTTTCACATAGGCTTCCTCAAGAGCTTCTGCATTTTGTCGTCTTTCAATGCTCATGAATGCTTCCTGTTGCAACACGCCCATTTGCATGGATTGAGTAATATGTAATTCGCTGTACTTTTTTAATTGATAGGCCCATAATCCGCAAACAAAAAATATTGCCGCCGCAAGAGTAACATGTATAATAAGTGTTTGCAGGTCGAAATCGATCTGGCTGAAATAAACTTTATCAATGCCAATATGCAGGAGATAAGCAAGAGTGGTATGATGAATCACGACAACTATCATAATAGGTATCTGCAGTTTCCAGTTTTGATAGGTGATCAACACGGCGCTGCCTATAAAGGCAAAAAAATGCATCTCAAACATGCCGTGCATCTGGTAAATATATTGCGCCGTAAAAATGGCCAATATCACACTTAAAACATATTGATATAAGTCTGATTTTGGAAGAGCAATTTTGGCCGAATAATAGGCCGTCAAAGATAATGCGCCAACTCCCACAGCTATTGACCAGGTATCGTAAAACATGGCAAATATCAGCCCTGCTATAAACAGGCAAATAAGAAAGTAGTTGATAAATTTATCTGACCTTTTTTTATTACTGAGGCGGAAGGTTTCGGTAGTCAATTCTGTGTTAAGTATCGTAGCTATCATCTGTTCTATCTTGTGCAATTAGGTAGCGTGCATCCATAAGCTCTTAATGCATATTGGTTAAAAAATACGGGTCGATTGTTTAAAAGACTGTCTATCGCCTGCTGTGCATAATTACTTCTGCCGTCAGTACAATAGCGGGCCTTATTATAATTTCCCCTATAAAATAATTTTTCATCTCTGTTAATAATTACTGCCTGGGGTGTAGAATATACGCCGCATGCTGCCGCAATAGATGAGTCAAAATAGACGGGTATCTCCAGGTCAAATTTGTTTTGTATTTCTTCGGCTGTGAAATTTTTATGACTTATAACTACAATGGCAAAAGTTACTTCCTTGCCATACTTCTTTACAAGCGTTTTAAAGTGAGCCATATTAAATCGTGAACACGGACAATCAGGATTAAAGAAGTGCAGGAAGAGTGGGGTGTTGTTTTTTAATTGAGCTATTTGCGGGATAACTATTTTATCTCCGCAGTTAACCATCTTATAATTTTTAGGAACGGGCGTAGGTAAACTATACACAAACTCATTGTGCCAAAATAAGTAAGCGATACTGCTAAATATTATTGTGAGCCATATTACAACGATGCTCTTTTTCAGTTTCATATGTGTAAGTATCATTTATGAACGACATTTAAAAACATTAATTGCTGTTAATGAATACACCATTATAAAACGATAAAACATTAGAAGATTTTCTACAATAAACACTTATACTTTTTCCAAAGCTCACCCGTTTATCATTGTGCGTGAGTTGTAGAATTTAATATTAATTTCTATGCTTAAATTTTCTAGCCTGTAGTATTGCGGATTAGTTTAATGATAGAGCCTTACTAATAAAATAGTTCCTGGGGATAGCTCTCATTTCCATTTTCGGCAAACTTATTTTGGTTGCAAAATTTAATGGCAATTATTCAATCATATCATAAGTAAAGCTCTCGCCGTAATAAAAAATTGATAAGTCTAACAGCATTTCTAACCTTAAAAATATTTTATTAAAAACTCATCATGTCCTTAGCGATTAAGCAACCGGGAGATGTATTGCAGGCGGTGATAAATTTTTTTACTTTAAAAAAAACATCAGCTGCGGCTACTGCATTAACCGATAAGATAAATATCTTCTTAACTATTGACCAGGCAACTATTCATGAGCATTTTAATGTGAATGACCCCGCTCCTTTATATAAACGTCAGCTTAGTCACCAGTTTAACCAATACCTGATGACGTCAATTGAATCCTCTAAAAGATATTCCGTTTTTTACTACCGCATAACCTGCAAAAAAGATAGTGATAAGCAATATGCCGAAGCGTTTATCTATGCAATAAAAAGGCATTTTTCTGCAAAAAAAATGCATTGCATTGAAGTGTTTGAAAAATTTAAAAGAAGGAGCTACATGTTATTATTGGTGAGTTTAGTGGTAGTAATGATATGCCACGGTCTTGTGCCTATGGTACTATCGGATGAACAAGGATTTTCTTCGGCTCTTCGCAATGGGTTGGATATTTTCAGTTGGGTAATTCTTTGGCAGCCAATCGACAAATTGGTATTTCAATGGAACCCGCATCTGAAGGAAATTTCTATCATGCACCGGCTCGCCAATGCGGAAGTAATTATAAACGAAAATGTATAAATGTTTTATGATATTATCTTTTGCGATGTTAAATAATGTTGGTCAATCCCAGGTTCATGGGGGGGTGCAACAACTTTATTATACAGGCAGCGGGGCTTCTTCCGTCGTTCCAAAAATATATTATCAAAGCAGGAAGAACTGGTATGGTGAGCTGAGGTATAATTATGAAACATCGCAGACAGTATCAATGAACGCAGGTAAAACGTTTTCAAAAAAGAATGCAATTTCTTATTCGTTTACTCCGGTTGTCGGCATTGTTTTGGGCAAACTCAATGGCATTAATACGGGACTTAACATAGATATGGATTACAAAAAATTATTCTATTCATCTGAAATTGAATACACCTTTTCATTTGATAGAAATCCCGGGAATCTGTTTTTAACATGGTCGGAATTGGGCTACCAATTTTCTAAAAAAATGTATTCGGGTATCGCGCTGCAGATATTAAAACTTGCCCGGCAAAAAAATGTTTGGGAACCCGGAATCATGGCAGGATTGGTGCATGACAACTGGACATTCCCGGTGTATATGTTTAGTCCTTTCAGCAATGGCAGGAATTATGTTTTGGGAATAAACTGGCAATGGAATTATAAGAATTCGTAAATGCAATATATTATCAATAAATGGTATCGCTTTTTTTAAAGATCAACTAAATTTAATATGTGGTTTATTACAGGAACAATTGTTTTGCTTGTTATTGTGGCACTCAGGATTATCCAGGTAAGCATATCCGGAGTCAAAATGCGAAACCAGGAACTGTTGTCAGAAGTTGCGAAACTCAATAACCAGTTAGATCTTTTATCAGAAAAGGAATCAAAAGCCATTCGTGAAGCAGATATTGCTTATAAAGCTAAAAGCAAACTCTTATCATTGATGAGCCATGAAATACGCACGCCAATGAACGGGGTAATTGGTATGGCTACTTTACTATCAGCAACTGAACTTACGGCGGAACAAAATGAATACGCCACCAACATCCTGGATTGCAGCAAAATGTTATTGACGAATATTAATGAAATCCTGGTCAGCGATATGTTGGATTTTTCAAAAATTGATGCTGAAAGCGCCGAATTAGATAAAAAGAATTTTGATGTAAGAAATTGTATAGAAGAAGTACTGGATATGTTCGGCGGACGTGCAGCAGAAAGCGGTTCAGAGCTCAACTATCAGATTGATCCCGGGGTTCCGTTGCAAATAATTGGAGACTACAAAAGGCTTCAGCAAATTTTAATTAACCTTGTCGAAAATGCCGTTAAGTATACCCAAAATGGTGAAGTCTTTATTAAAGTCACCTTAATTTCTGAAGCCGAAGGGGGTATGGTAAATCTTGGTTTTAAGGTAGAGGATAACGGCGGCGGCATGCCTGATGAAAAGATAAAGCAACTTTTTAATCCGGCGCTACCCGTCGACTTTTCAACCAAAACAAAGGAGATAGGAAAGGGATTTGGATTACTGATATGCAAAAGACTTATTGAGCGGATGGGCGGGAAAATTTCAGTTGAGAGTGCTGTCAATAAAGGTTCCGTTTTCGGCTTCAATATCATTACTCAACCGTCGCCACAGGTTACGACAGATTTTGCCAATAACAGTATGATGATGGGCTTTGAGGGTAGGCAGGTACTGGTTGTAGACGACAATATTAATAGCAGCAAAATTTTGAATTACCGGATGGAGCAGTGGAAATTGTTGCCTGTGATTGCAAATTCCGGAAAACAGGCTTTGGAGATTTTATCGCAGGTTTCCGTTGACCTCGTGATCGTCGATTTATTGATGCCTGAAATGGATGGAATACAACTCTGTCAAAAAATACGATCATTATACCCCAAGACACCCGTAATATTATTGAACCAGGTCCACGACGAACGATATAAAGAGCATGCGGGTATTTTTAATGCAGTTCTTGACAAACCGGTGCGTTATCAAAAGCTTTTTGACACGATACTCAGTGAATTCCGCCACAATGGTGAAACTGCTGGAAACAAGGTTACCTTAAACCACGTCTCCGAAAATTTTTCAAAGCAATATCCTTTGCGCATTCTGGTGGCCGAGGATAATCCCGTTAATCAAAAATGGATCAAAAAAATTCTAAATAAGATAGGGTACGAATGCGAAATCGTAGAAAATGGAAAAGTTGTTTTAGAGAGGGTAAGTCACGATAATTTTGACCTGATATTAATGGACGTA
>NZ_JBMQQG010000253.1:0-5585 GCF_057362405.1 Ginsengibacter sp. | reverse complement strand
GCTTTGCAAGAGGCTTTAAAAAAAGAAAGAGATTACCTGGGTTTTGTGGCCAGCAGGAAAAAGATGGAAGCTATCTCCAAATATCTTACTGATGCCGGTTTTAACAAAAGCGCTATTGATGCTATAAGGTCTCCTGCCGGAATTGATATTAACGCAAAGACCCCCGAAGAAGTGGCGATAAGTATTTTAGCAGAAATAATTCAACAAAAAAATAATTCGCCTGGAATAAGTTCATTTGAAAAATTTGAAGAAATAAAAAATAATACGCCGGCGCCAAAATACTACATTAATCCTGTGTGCGGAGTGCCTGTCGATATGAATCATCCCAAACATATAATCGAATATAACGGGGAGAAGGTTTACTTCTGTTGTGATGGATGCAAAATAAAGTTTGAAGCAACGCCGGAAAAATATATGGCCAAAATTGATTAATTTTTTGAAAGGAATTTTTTGAAAATGCAATGAAAGAAATCCGGGAAATAATAAAGGCATATGATGCGGCTAAAAATGCCGGGAAGAAATCTGCGCTGGCTGCTGTTGTCCATTTAAATGGCTCCTCTTATCGGCGGCCGGGCGCCCGCATGCTGGTTACTGATGAAGGCGAATTAACGGGTGCCATAAGTGGCGGATGCCTTGAAGGAGACGCATTGCGAAAGGCTATGATGGTTTTAAGCCAGCAAAAATCGAAGCTGGTTACTTACGACACGAGCGATGAAGATGATGCGACCATCGGGATTCAATTGGGTTGCGCAGGTGTGATACAGGTTTTGTTTGAACCGATACATGAGAATGATAATAACAATCCCATTCGGTTGCTAAGTAAGGCAATAGCCACAAGACAGAAAGCAGTGTTGGTTACCTTATTTTCATTGGAAGATAAAAAGAATGAACAACCCGGAACCTGCCTCTTATTGGAAGAGAATGGAAATATTTCTGGGCATATCCCATTTCCGGGTTTGCGAAATGAAATCATGAACGATATAGAGGAAGCTATGAATAACCAGAATTCTTCATTTAAAAATTACGCGGCTGAAAATGAATCTGTAACCGCGTTTATAGAATTTCTCCAGCCGCCTGTGTCGTTAGTTATTGTTGGTGCAGGCAATGATGCTTTGCCGCTGATGCAGATGGCAGATATAACGGGATGGGATGTACGAATTGTAGATGGCAGAAGTACTCATGCCAAACAGGAGAGATTCGTAAGCGCCTGCCAGGTGATAGTGAGTAAGCCTGAAAAAGTTTTGGAACAAATTGACATTGACCGGCAAACTGTTTTTGTTTTAATGACGCACAATTATAACTACGATCTTGCCATGCTAAAAGCATTGCTGGTTCGCAATGTAACATACATAGGGTTATTAGGGCCCAAAAACAAACTGGACCGAATGATTGGTGAAATACGTGACGATGGAACTGAAATAAATGAAGAACAATTGAAAAATATTTACGGACCCGTTGGTCTTGAAATAGGCGCAGAAACTGCGGAGGAAATTGCAGTAAGCATTATTGCTGAAATTAAGGCAGTTCTTTCAGGCAAAGGCGGGGGCTCATTGCGTGAAAAACGAGACGCAATTCATTCCAGGAACGAAACTTTTATTGAAGTAAAAAATTTGCAATGAGCAGCATTCAACATAATGTCGACGAATGCGCTATTGTTATTTTGGCTGCAGGGCAAAGTAAGCGACTGGGCACACCAAAACAATTATTACAATTTAATGGAAAAAGTCTGTTGAAACATTCTGTTGAAGAAGCGCTGCGTACAAATCTTCCTGTAGTAGTAGTGGTAGGCGCTAACAGTGAATTAATAAAAGATGAGTTGAAGAATTTTGATATAATAATTACGGAAAATAAAAATTGGCAGGAAGGAATGGCCTGTTCATTGCAAATAGGTTTAACGGCTGCCAAAAATTTAAAGAATGAAATTGACGGGATTATTTTTATGGTAAGTGATCAGCCTTTTGTTTCAACCACGTTACTTGCAAACTTATTAAGAACCCAAAATGAAAGTTGCCTGCCTATAGCTGCTTCCGGTTATGCGGGCAGGTTAGGCACCCCTGTACTATTTCACAAAATTTTTTTTGATGACCTAATGAATCTGTCAGGCGATAGCGGTGCAAAAAAATTGATTGAGAAAAATAAAAATCTGGCAAGCGAAGTTTCTTTTCCCGAAGGAGTTATTGATATTGACACTGTAGAAGATTACGAGGCGTTACTGCAAAATGCGCAAACCTGACTGGGAAAACTGCCTATATAACGGATAGCAATAAATGCAGTTTGAGCAGCCGATTTTATAAATTGTTTTGCACCTGTTTTGGCGGAAAACGGAATAAGAATTTTTGTGATCTGAATTTTGATGTTTGGAAAAGTTCATACGTCTTCGACATTGCGGCGCCAATCAATATACCCAGTAAAGCGCCGGCTGCTATATCAGAAGGAAAGTGTTTGCCTACATATATCTGTGCATAACAAATTAACGTAGCCCATATCCAAAGCCAGTTCCATTCCTTTCCTGTCATTTTTAGGATGCACCAAAACCAGAAGGTCGCCAGGCCGAAATGATTGGCTGCATGGGATGAGGGGAAAGAGTATTCACCGCCACAATCTATTAGATGTCTTACCAACCCTGAGATTTCGGCATCATAGCAAGGCCGTACCCGTTCGAACATATTTTTAAATAAAGTACTTACGCTATCTGTAACAGCCAAATTAACTACACTAAACAAAATAATCTGCCATGCATGATTTCCGCTTTTCTTAAGAAAATACCATATCATGAAGATATAGAGTGGAGTCCATGTTAATGGATTTCTTGCAACGAGCATTATCGTATCAAGGTAATGATACGAAGAATCATGATTGACGAGAAGGAATAAAATCTTATCTAATCTTTTGAGAAACCCTATAAATGACATAGAATTATTTTTGCTAAAACTAGCAATCTAAATTTATCGTAAGGTTACCAGAACATTATTTCAATGTAAAATTTAATAAAATAAAAGTTTAGTTGTTTTTCAATCCTGCTTCTAAGAAAATAGCGGCAAGCGTTTTAAGAATTTATTTACCGGCAATAAAAAGACTTATGCTTTGAAATTACTTTCATAGTATAAGTGTTGTGATTTCGTTTGAAAAACATTTTCTTAATGTTGCGAATGAAGTGCAATGCGATTTCCTTCTGTATCGATAAAATTGGCCATGTAACCAATTTCGGGAGTGATTAATGTTTTGGGCATTACAATTTGTCCTCCTTCAGAAAGTATCCTGTCTAATACATCCGCCATATCAGGGTTTGCATTTAAATAAATGAGCACTCCATCAATTGAAGGCCTGCTATAATCACTTTTTACAAGCGCACCGGATGCCTTGCCACTTCCCGCTTCATAAGGAAAGGTAGCCATTTCCATACCCGGCATGCTCATGTCATCCATGTGAATGCCGAAAGCAACCTGGTAAAAATGTTTGGCACGTTGCATGTCTGTTACCGGTATTTCAAACCAGTTGAGACTATTGGTTTCTTTGTTCATGAACTAAAATTTTATGCAAGCTAAATATCTTATAATTCATAAAATATACTTCGGGTGAAAATAACATAAACTTTTTATTGGTTATTGGTGTGCATAAGAAGCTACTTGTTTTAAATAACCCTTTTTGAATGGGAGAATATATTAAAATACTGCAGTTCTTTTCACAGAAAGGATTGTTGTTTATTAAATTAAAATGAAGTCCGCTTTTTTGTTGGATAATATTGATACGGCGGGTTAACTTGCGATAATAACCAATCAGCCCTTTTGCTATGAAAAGAATTTTTTTCTTAATATCACTGTTTTTAACGTTCATTATTCTTCTGGCAGCTTTTGCCCAAAAAGATTGCGTAGTTAAAGGGAAAATACTTATCCGGGATAAAACGCCTGCCTACGTTACCGTTGCATTGAAGAAGCAAAGAAAAATAACGCAAATGGATAACGATGGTAATTTTAAATTAATGAATGTGTACGCAAATTGCCGGGTGCGCCACGAAATATTATAATAAGTGCGGGCTATAATTTTTAATACTTTTATATTAATGAAACTTATCTCTATTAGCTGTTTACTTCTTGTTATTTCGCCAACTTTTTTACAGGCTCAAAAAATAGATTCTCACAAACTTCTTTTTGAGGACAGCACATTACAAAGTACCAGCAGGTTTACGGTTATGCCCTATAACCGGCTGATAAAGTCGGCAGGAAAAGTTATTACTTATGGTGATTCTTCCCTGGAAAACCACGCGCTTGATGTATGTGTGCTGCCCGATAAGAAAAATATCGCTGTAGAAGACCGCTATGGGATTGCAGTGATAAGCAGCAAAACCAATGAAATAATTTCCAGGTGGAGTTTTACGAAAGATGCGCAATGGCAATATCTCATCAGTACTTATTCCGGAATTACATCTTTTGCTTATAAAAATAAGACTTTCATTGCGTGGGGTGCTTCAGGAACTAATCACCGGGCTGCCGTAATGATTGCAGAATGGAACGGTACTGCAATCACCGGGGTAACTGGAATTGAGATAGAAAGGACATTGCCTGCGGATGCAGCGTTACCTAACCAGGTTATCAGCAATATGGAAGATGGCCAACTTTACTTGTATGTAACCTTAAATGGAAATGATCAATTATTGAAGATAGACTTCGACAGTAAAAAATTCGTTTATGCGGCACCGTCAGGCGTGGCTTCTTATGGTGTTTGCATAGTTGGTAACAAAGCATACGTTACCAACTGGGCCGGCCCGCAGGTAACTGATACCGTTCGTGAACACGCAGGAACGCCATGGGGAAGCGCTTATACCAATCCTGTTACAGGCGCCACAATGCCCGGCAGCTTATCCATAATTAATATCGCAAATGGTCAGCCTGAAAATGAATTACAACTTGGTCTTCATCCGACTGCAATCACCAGGAGCAGCGATGATAAATTTTTATACATTACTAACGGTAACAGCGACTATGTGAGCGTGGTAGATGTAAGGAAGGAAAAAGTGATTGATTCTATCCCTACTGGGTTGTTTGGAAAACAAACTCATTATTTTGGTAGCAGCCCTAACGGTTTGTTTATTAATGATGCTACCCAAACGCTGTATGTTGCCAACGGAATGGACAATGCAATTGCTGTGGTAAAATTGGGTGCAAAAGTTTGTTCCGGAGCGAAAGGCATCACAAAAATTTCCGGGTACATCCCTACGGAAGCCTATCCATCAGGCATTGCCATGGTTAGTAAAACTTTATATGTAACTAATATAGAAGCTCGCGGAGCGAGAGTCTTATCTAAAACTTTTGAGTTTAAAAATGCTTTTGGCACGCCTTTGGACGAATACACTATTCATAAAGAGATAGCTTCAATAAGTATTATTCCATTGCCTTCTGCAAAAACGCTGCAGCAATTCACCAGCCGCGTAAAAATAATGAATCTCTTTACCAGGACGGCTGCTATGAATGGGAGCCCGCGAAGCAATATAGCGCCAAAACCGCTGCCCGACAGGATTGGAGAGCCTTCAGTCTTTAAGCACGTAATATATATCATCAAAGAAAATAAAACGTACGACCAGGTATTTG
>NZ_JBMQQG010000252.1:0-6861 GCF_057362405.1 Ginsengibacter sp. | reverse complement strand
TACCCGGGGAAAACCAATGGGTTTTCATTTTTAATTCAAAAACCGGTCAGTGGGGAATAAAAATGGACGGAAGTACTACTGAAGATCCTGCAAACGATGTAATACGTGTGACGGTGAAGCCCATGAAATCAAATGCGTTCAATGAGCGTATGAAATACGTAATTGATAAAAGTGGGTTTGCACTGGAATGGGAAAACCTAAAAGTGCCCGTTTCAATAAAATAACTTTCTATTTCACCCGGTGACGGGCATGATGGCGCTGGTCTTGTGCCTCTCATTGTCATATGCAATCATCTTCCCCCCGCCGGGAAGGGCCTCTTTTCAGACAATTTCTCCACATTTCTGAAGGGAAGGCCCTCTATTATTGAAGTGGCGTTTACAAATTCTAAAAAGGTTTCTATTCTGAATAAAGTTCGTTTGGGCCTTTGCGTTATAAGTGAAAAGAAATTCCAATTGTTACGCAATGTTTAAATTAAATCAAAGCTCCTTCAGCCTATGTAAGATAGCTTCCTGGAAATTTAAGGGAGATGTATAAAACTAACGTTGTAGTAACCTGCCGGGCAACATGATGATACCTTTCAGTAAACTAAAAACTCCGTCTACGGCTATTCCAACTAACCTAAACGGTAAAGTGAGTAACCAAACAACAGGATAAAGCACCAGCCCTAAAATCGCCAACGGCCAGCAAAGCACAAATAAGATAAGCCACGCAATAAATGTAAACATTGTATAAAGATAATTACTGGCTGAAAGCCGCAAACATGATTTATATGAACGGCAAATTCCGGTAGAAACAACTTTTGAAGACGTATAATTCTATTGCAAGCCATCTCTTATTCTCAGGAATTTCGTATGATCGTGGGTATTAAGCATCCAAGTAAATGTCATTAAAATATATGCAGTGATTTCAAATTTGTCTTCATATCTTTTCATTAGTATTATTCATAAAAGAAAAGGGTTATCGTACTTTTTTTACGATTACTGATCATACTTTCTTACATTGAAAAGTAGGTTTTCTTAATATAACATGATAAATATATATGCCGAAAAAATCAACAGAAAAGTCAAGGAGGTCATTCATCTCTAACGTGACTAAAGGAGTAATTGGAGCAACCATAATACCTTCGGTTATTACAGCCAAAGACAGGCAACATAATCTTGTGGCATTAAAAAGGTTACAACAAAATTTTAGTGCCAACGACCAGGTACAGGTAGCATTGATCGGGGCAGGAGGCATGGGCACTGCAGATGCAAATACCTGCATTACCGTGCCGGGCGTGAAGTTGGTGGCTGTTTGCGATCTATACGATGGCAGGTTGGCCGATGCAAAAAAAAGATGGTCAAATGATCTTTATACCACCCGTGATTACCTTGAGATCCTCGAAAGAAAAGATGTAGATGCTGTTATTATTGCAACACCTGATCATTGGCATAAAGATATTTCTGTAGCTGCAATGAATAAAGGAAAGCACGTTTATTGCGAAAAGCCAATGGTGCACGATGTTACAGAAGGACCCGCTGTAATTGATGCGCAGAAAAAAAACAAAGTGGTGTTCCAGGTGGGCAGCCAGGGCATGAGCTCGCTCGGCAATGAAAAAGCAAAGCAATTATTGAAAGACGGCGCTATTGGCCAGCTAAATTATGCCGAAGCTTTCTATGCACGAATGTCGCCGGAAGGTGCATGGCAATACACGATCCCTGCAGATGCTTCACCGGCAACAGTTGATTGGGACCGGTATGTAGCCAACACTACCAAAAGGCCTTTTGATAAGACAAGATTTTTTCGCTGGAGAAATTACCGCGATTATGGTACCGGTGTTTCGGGCGATTTGTTTGTACACTTATTTTCAAGTCTTCATTTTGTTACCGGATCTCTTGGGCCCAACAAGATAATGGCTACCGGTGGCTTACGCTATTGGAAAGATGGAAGAGAAGTTCCTGATATTATGTTGGGAATGTTTGACTATCCCGATACTAATATTCATCCTCCTTTCAATCTATCACTGCGTGTAAACTTTGTTGATGGCACCGGTGGTACCAACTACCTGAGGATGGTAGGAAGCGAAGGCGCTATGACGGTAGAGTGGGATAAAGTGACTTTATTTAAAAACAGGAATATCATTGATGCTACTGACCCTTTATTAAAATCGAAAAATACAGGTGGAGGCAAAGAATATATATACGATCGTAAATCTATGCTGCCTCCGGAGAAACTTGAATACACTGCCGAAGAAGGATATAAAGGTGCTCATTTCGATCACCATTACAACTGGATCAATGCCATAAGAAATAATGGCGAAGTAACGGAGAATCCATTGTTTGGATATCGTGCCGCCGCTCCCGCCTTATTGTGTAATGATAGTTATTTTAATAATGCCATCATGCATTGGGATCCCGAAAACCTTAAGGTGGTAAATAAATGATGCGAAGCATCCGCACAGTAAAGTTATTCACTAACGGTAACGCGTAACTGATGAATAATATTAAATCCGTTGACAAATAAAACAACCTTTTTGAATTGCAACCGAAAGGTTTACGTTTAACATTTTATGCGGCATTTAATTGCTGCATGCAACATTTAAATCGAATTCGCCAGCATTTACGGGTAGTTAATAGCTGACCTATCGTTAGAATTATTTTACACCATTATTATCATCCCACCAGCCTTTCATCTTTCTTATATAAATAATCTGCCCGGTGTGGTAGGCATTATGCGTACCGATATGCGCCAGCGCAGAATACCATTTTTCTAATTTGCTATCATCGGCATTTTTAACTGCAACTTCCAATGCTGTAAGCACACTATCTAAAGCCTGCACCGTAGTTTTCCAACTGGCTTCCGTTACAGGACTAAATGTTTCCTTATTGTCGCCATTAAAGGCATCCTGTTTTTTACCTACAAACTTTTCCAGCATTCGCTTATCCCAAAAAATAAGATGAGTGGTAAGCTGCGCAATTGAATGATTGCCGCTGCTATCTTTCCAGTTGGCTTGTTGTGCGGTAAGCCCTGCAACGGCAATGGATGGCGGAACAAACCAGTCTTTCACATCATGGGTAGTCCGAAGTTGCTCTAATACTATCGACTTAAGCGTTGGCGTGGAATCCTTTTGTGCCCGGGAGGCATAGGCGGCAAAACCAAAAAGTAAACATAGAAGATATTTCATACAATCAATTTTTACATATTTGATACTGAAATTATCTAAAATAAATTGTATAGTTATCGAACCGATCCTGATTTACATAAGCGGCAAAACAGAAAAAGATAAAAATAGAAACTGACCTTTCTTTATTGCTACATAGTGATAACAGAAGCCTTTGACGACTCGTGGCTCATCCGCCACCACCCGCGTGGTCATTTTTTAACGGCACTACTTCGTTTACGCATTGAAGTTATACGCACTGAACTGTCACAATTTGAACAAGGCAGTTGGGAAAACGGCGGCACACAAATTTTAATTTGACAATCATTCGCCTGTAATCCTCATTTATTGCCACTCACCAAAACCATTGATTAGTTGTGTTCTTCATTTCCTAATTTCCATTTTAGTCATTCAGTGTATTCATAATAAATATATATATATGGCGCAATATTTTATAAAACTGCCAAACGACAGGAAGGGAAATGTGAAAACAGGAATCAGGAAAAAAGATAAAAAGAAGTTTATGGACCTGTTTTTTCCTAAAGGGAAATTGAATACGGAAGAAAAAATTGCTTACATAGTAGAAGTGGATCCGGTTTATGATATAAACGAATACCGCCTTCTGAAAACAAAAGCTGGCACGTGGCTTAACGATGGTGAAGACAAGTGGCTACGCCACGGCGAAACTGCTTTCAATTCAGCGATTAAAAAAGCTATTGACGATTACGAAAATCTGAACGGAAAACCTCATTTAGTTTGATTCGTCTTTCATCGGGCAGTTTGTTAAAATGGATTTTGAGCATACTCAACGCTAGCCCTTTTGCCTTGCCAGCCGATTAAAAAGTAAATTAATTTTTCTATCCCTCAAATTATTTTCCTCTTTCAGTTGGCCCATATAAAGCGTGTTTTTATTTAGCTGGATGAACTGCTGATCGATCTTTTTTGCATCTGCCAGCAATTGCCTTAATTTTTGTAGAACACCAGGAATATCCGCATTTCTGAAAGAAGGCATGTTAACCCGATTTTCAATTTTTTGATAATTAAGATAAAGCATCCTTATATCGGCCATTAAGCGATAGTGTTCAAATTCTTCTTTATTTTTCGCCGGTTGTAACCCATGCAAAGTTTTTACCGCCACAGCCTGGCTATCTGCTAATTGCTGAATAGTCATTGGTAATGGAGCAATCACTTCTCCCTGTTTGACTTCATATGGAGTTATGGTGATGGCTTTCCAAAATGAACCCGATTGGTGTGAATCAAATCCGTATTGCTTTTTGCTATAAGTCATGACAAACGCGGGAACATCAAGAGGCTTGTCTGTACGCAGACTTTGCATGTACGCTTTCAGCAACATGTTAAAACCCGTTATCGGGTACACGTGCCTGATAGCATAGAGATCTATAATATCATCAGAGGTTTCAAAAACAGGAGAATACTGGCCGGAAGTGGACCACGATGTCATGACCATTCCTTTATAACCCAACTGCCTGCAGGCGGGTATGAAGTCACGAATATTCTTAAAATGCTTTTCCCATTCGGTTAAAAAATAATTGTCAGGATGGCTGCGGAGAGCCGGTGCGCCCCAAACTTCAAAGCCTGCCTGCATCAGCTTTTCATGCTCACCAAAGTTATTCATATCCCAGCCATAGTTCCAGTCTATAAAAACGGTTTGCTTTGGCAAAAACTGTAAAGCTTCGGGATGTTTCAGTGCAATATCGGCCCATAAAACAGGAATTTTTCCAAGGCTGATTACGATGTCGCATAACATTTTGATATGATCGATATACAATTTTGAAGTGCCTTCTATTGCTGCTTTCTTTTTGCATTTTTCGCAATGGCCCAATAGATACGTTTCATCGCCGCCGATATGAAAATATTTTGAAGGATGCGTTGCAGCGAGTTCCGTAAAAAGATCAGTAAATAATTTTTTATTGCCTTCTACCTGCAAAGGACACACTTGTGAATAATCCTTTTGATCTTCCCGCAAATCTTTATATCGTTCGTTCCTAAGGATATATTCCACGTGTCCAAAACTTTGCTGCAACGGAATCACATCAATGCCCAGCTTGCTGCAATAACTAATAAATGATTTGATTTCATCTTTAGTATATGCATACCTGTTAGGTATCATCGGCTGAGTCTCAAAAGGGTAAGTACCTTCCCACTCCATTACCAATGTATTAATACCTGATTCACTCAGTGTTTTAGCAAACCTTTTTAGCGCATCCATCTTCATAACCTGTATCCTTAAATCGAGATGAAATCCTTTCACAACAAAATCTTTGTTTTGTGCGCATGCCGTTTGAATACATAAAAATGGAAATGAAAAAAGAACGAGTAAAGAAATCCGGCGTATTATTTTCATGTAGTTGTGGTTATTATTTTCAGAATATTCTAAGATAAGGATTAAGTATACACTTCCCACCCAAATTTTCCGCATTCTATTTTCATTTCACCATTTAATTTTACTATTGCATAAAATCAGTCACATGAAGCGATTATTGGTATTAATTGTTATCGTCACTCTAACCACTTCTTTTAACAAAAAGGAAATTACCTGGACTGCTATTGGCGACTCTATTACTTATCTGAATGAACACCAGGATGAAACTGCCAACCGTATTACCAGGGGCTACATGACAAGGGTTACAGAAAAATTGTCCAATATTCATTACATAAACCAGGGACACAACGGATGGACATCTGGCGGTATTGCAAAAGAAATAGATAGTCTCGGACTTACTAAAACTGATGTGTATTCAGTATTTCTTGGAACGAACGATTGGTGGGCAGGACGACCGTTAGGAACGATTTCAGATTATAAAAAAAATACCGGCAACAATACCGTAAATGGTTCATTTCGCATCATCATTAATAAACTACGCAGTCTTAATAAAAATGCAAAGATCATTCTCATAACACCGATGCAACGCCTGGACTTTGTTTATGTAAATGATATGAAAAATAACGCATGGGGTTCTTATAAAGCAAAGAATGGACAAATGCTTTCGCAGTTTGCAGATGCCGTTATTGCCATTGCAAAGTATGAACATTTTGATATGGTTGATCTCTACTACAAAAGCGGCATGAACTATACAAATCTTGTAAACTACAAGCGCTTGAAAGATCCGAAAACAGGCGTTTACAAAAATTATGTGTACCCTGATTTTATTGGTATTCCCTTTAATCCGGCAACAGACGAGTACCCGTACCCGGTAGATGCTATTAACATGACGTTCGACGGACTGCATCCTTCTGACAAAGGCTTTGGTATTATTGCAAACATGCTGGTAAAAATTATGAAGAAGTATTAGGGTTATATGCCCGCTTACGGCATATTCCTTGCCGTGCGAAAACTCACCAGGCCGGATTATAACATTGCTATCTCAATTCATTATTCTTTTTTCTTCAACACCAGGGCAGTTCTGTTGGTAAGATAGATGCTTACAAATTGATATTCATCAGTTGGGTAGTCAATGGCGTCATCCACTCTTTCAAATCCGCCAAATTCCTTTTTATCGGAATTAAGTATTATGTTATAAGTGCCTTCTTCCGGCACCCACAATTTATAGCCGAAAATGGAGTTGTCGGTGCTGAAATTAAAAATGAAAATGAGATTATTCTTTTCAAAAATGATCACTTTGTTGGCAGTATCCATATTAAGTTGCCGTGCCGGCGGTGCGCTTAGTATGTTATATTCTTTTACCATTGTAAGCATAGCT
>NZ_JBMQQG010000251.1:0-11505 GCF_057362405.1 Ginsengibacter sp. | reverse complement strand
GCTTGCTCCGCTTCTTTTCTTGCCGTAATGTCATCGAATGCAAGCAGTATCCAGTTGGCACCGTTCTCTTTTTGTATAGGCTGGGGGTTAAAGGATATGGTGCGGGTTCCTGCTGCCGGAAATGCATAAGTAACCTCCCACTCAATAAATTTTTCGTTTCCTCTCTGAATTTTTACGAGGTGGCTTCGTAAGCCCGGTATATTCCAACCATTATTTTGTAAATCGAATAAGACGTTTCCTAACGTTTCTTCTTCAGTAAGGTGAAAATCCCGGTAGAAAGATTTATTGGCGCTTTTAATTCTAAAATCGTTGCCAATAACCATCAAGGGCTCGTGTATAGTGGAAACTATTGCTTCTGCGTATATCCTTGCCTCGTTATACAGTTCATTGCGGTCATACAGTTCCTGGTTTACGGTTATCAATTCTTCATTGGTGCTTTGCAACTCTTCCTTACTCGTCTCCAACTCTTCATTAAGGCTTTGCAGTTCTTCGCTCCCACTCAGCAGTTCTTCATTGGCGCTTTGCAATTCTTCGTTTACGGCCTCCTGTTCCTCCGTTATGCTCCGCATATCTTCCCGCACCTGTGTAAGATCTTTTTCCAGGTGTTGTATGCGGGTATCTTTTTCGTTCTTCAAACTGGTGGCAGTTTGCAGTTTATCACCTTCGTGCGGATTGTCAGGGGTTGTGTCTCTAAAAAGAATTAAGAAGTACAGATCAATTGAATTAATCAAGGGAACTACTTCAATACTAACGATTCTTTTCCCGTTATTAATAAGTATGCCGTGTTTTATAAAAGGCGTCTTTGTGCTTTTTGATTTCTGCAAGGCATTTCGAAGTTCGAATGATAAACCTTCACGGGCCATCTTAAGTACATTTAAACTTGCCCTGCCGGGCGAAGGTTCCAGGAAATCACCGGTTGATCCGCGGAATTGTACAATGTCGAACTGGTCATTTACAATCACGCCGGGCGGTGTGTATTTCGATAATAAAATATCGTCTGCATCTTTTTGAAAATCATCCTTCTTTCTTTCGGTTAAGCGAAAGCCATAGTCTTTATCTTTAAGTGTTTCTTCACGGCTTTCAGAAGCAACATTCATAAATCTTCCGGGGAAAGATTTTCGTGTATATAACTTATCCTTCACCCCGAATGGAAGAAAATATTCGGAAGAGCCGCCGGTAGTTTCTGATTTACCGAGCCATAAATATCCTTTTTGACTAAGGGCATAGTGAAAAATAGTAAAGGCTTTTTTTTGTAAAAAAGGTTCCAGGTAAATAAGCACATTGCGGCAACTGATTAAATCAATCTTCGCAAAAGGGGGATCCTTTAAAAAATTATGCGTCGCAAAAACACACATATCCCTGATTGTTTTTTTTACCTGGTAACTTCCATTTATTTTGGTAAAAAATTGTTTAATACGCTCTTCGCTTACCCCTTCTATCTCACTTGTATTATACACACCGGCGCGGGCCCTCGCAATTGATTTTTCTGAAACATCTGTGGCAAATATTTGTATCCTGGTATTGGAAATTTTATCGCTTAAATATTCGTGTATGCACATACCGATAGAATAAGCTTCTTTACCTATAGAGCAACCGGCTACCCAAACGCGTAGAGGATTCACAGAAGATTTGTCTTTGATTAATTCAGGCAATACGGTATCGCATAAATGTTCAAAAATTTTAGGATCACGGAAGAAAGACGTAACGGGTATCAGCACATCCTGGAATAAAATATCCTGTTCGGTCTTGTTTTGTTTCAGGTACCCCTGGTAATCGGCAATCCGTTCCAATTTGAGAATTACCATGCGGCGTAGAATTCGCCTGCGAATAGTGGTTTGCTTATAGTAGGTGAAATCAACACCATTGTTTATCCGGAGAATGGAAAGTATCTGTTTAAAACTTTCTTCTTCCGTTAGTTCTTTTGGTATAGCGTGTTCACTTGAGGGAAGTATGTTGAAGGTATTGTTTAGCTTCAGCAATTGCTTTGGAATTTCTTCAGGAGAAAGTATAAAATCAACCACACCCAATTTAATTGCGCTTTGCGGCATGGCGTCGTAACCAGCGGTGTCAAGGTCCTGCGCAAATGTAATTCCGCCATGGTCTTTAATATCTTTTAATCCCAACGTACCATCCGAGCCGTTGCCCGATAAAACAACACCAATCGCATGGCTTTGATGTACTTCGGCCAATGAAGAAAAGAATACATCAATCGGCATGTTTTTGTGGTCCTTTGGCCTTGGACTTAAATTTAAAACGCCATCAGTGGCTATTAGCATTTTATTTGCAGGAATAATATACACCTGGTTAGGTTCAACCTTTACATTATCGCTTATTTCATTAACCGGGATCTGCGTTTCCCTTTGAAGAATGTCGGGTAGCGAGCTGCTATGATCTGGATGCAAATGCTGAACTAATATATAGGCTATGCCAGAGTTTTCAGGTATGGCTTTTATTAATCTCTTAAATGCTTCCAGCCCCCCTGCTGAGGCGCCTATTCCTACGACAGGGAAAAGGTTTTTGGAAAGAATTTTTGTTTTGCTTATACCTGCTTTACTCATGGATTAGTTTAAAATTTAAATTCCCACACAATAGGGATTATATAGGCGACAGAGCAAAATGTTTCAAAAAATTCAACTTTCTTCAGTTTCAGTTTCTGAAACAAGCTTTCAGGAGATTATTGACGTCCCTTTCATTAGAGATAGGAAGGTAAGCTTTAATTAACCTAATATCACATATTTGTTAAGTTAATATATTAAGACTAACCTAAAAGTGACCTGACTGCAGTATAGTTTCGTACGATTTAAAATTGCTTTCAATAATAGCCGGACGCTTTAATTTAAGCTAACTAATACGGGTAAGTTAAAAAGAGTATAAGAACGGTCTGACCTGCGGTACCGGCCGGGAATAGCTGTCAGACCAAAGGTCGGACAGCGGGTGTTTAGCAAACGGTGTTTACCCGGTCTGACCTTCGGTGCCGGCCGGATTAAAAAAATTCTTAATTTCCCTTTATGAATATTATTGCAGATGAAACCTATCATATATATAACCAAGGAAACAACAAGGAAACTATCTTTTTAAAGAATAAAGATTATATTCAATTTCTTCGGCTTTTCAGAAAATTTGTTCTCCCCTTTAGTAAGGTTCTCGCTTATTGTTTAATGCCAAATCATTTTCATTTTCTTATACATGCTACAAAAGATTCCGAAAAAATAAGAAGGATTGGAAATATTGATTTGTGTGAGCTATCCAATGGTTTTCGTTTACTGCAAAGTAATTATGCCAGCTACTTTAATAAACATTATGAAAGGAGCGGATCTTTATTTCGCCAAAAAACAAAAGCTAAATCATTGACTGAAGGAGATATCCATCACGGCTTTATAGCATTTCAATATATTCATCAAAACCCTTTAAAAGCAGGTTTAGTTACAAGAATGGAAAGCTGGCTTTATTCATCATTTGCCGACTATATGAAATTACGCCATGGTACTTTATGCGACCAGGAACTTGCTTTTCAGCTCATTGGTTTTGATAAGGAAAATTTTGAAACAGAATCGTATAAATCAATAGATGAGAATTTAATTTTTAAAATTTTTAATTAGCTGCCGGACCGAACAGTCGGACAGCGATTCCGTGTAACCGGTCTGACCTACGGTGCCGACCGGGAATAGCTGGCAGTAAAAAAGAGGGGTGGACATAGATCCTCCCCTGATATAATCCAATATCCTATGAATAACCGATGAGAGTCACTCTAATAGTATGCCAAATAATTTAGTGCTGGTTTATAGGCTGGTATCTATATAGATAAAATAAACATCCCCAACATGGGAACAATGGCCTAATTAATTTTCTTAAGAAAATTTCTATTACGAATTTGACGACAATCATAAATAACAAGGCTGCCCGAAGTTACTAAAGAATAACATGGAACTGCATTACGCGGTTGAGACGGATCATTGATCCGATTCATAAATGGCCCCGTCGTCGAACTGTTTCACCAGTTTCATTTTCTTTACTTTGGTTATAAAATCTATTCCTACCAGGTCTGGGTTTTCGCCATCGTTAAACCAAACCACATAGCAATGCCGGTTATTTAAAAAATCGAGTATGGCAATTTTGTTTTCTTTATGTGGTAAAAAAAGTCCCTGCCTGCCCGTAAAGAAATAAATAGCGTCGTTGGCATCGGAATAAATGGTATATCCTTTTTTAAATGGCAAAGAATCTTTTTGAATATATAATACCGTCCGGGAATATCTCCATTGGTCTTCTGTATAGCCGGGTATTCCCGCATCCTTTACGCCGCCCCATGTTTCATAATCAGCCGCGAGCTGGCCATACTGAAAACACAAAAAAATAACAGCACCCAGCACAAACATCCACTTCCTGCTAACAGGGCTAACTTTTTTTGATAGGGCAACTACCCAGTTGCTGCAGCTCCATACTAACGGAATAAACGCGGGGCTTAAAAACCGGCTGTCTAAAGTTTCGAACCGTGAGATGCTTGCTATTATTATCATAAATGATACATATACCAATGCAAAGCATGCCGCTATATTCTCATAATTTACCAGGCGCCTGCTTCGAATGAATTGCCATGCGCAAATGAAAACAAGCACGCTAAATATAAAGAATGTAAGCAACGCGGCGCCAGTATAATTTCCATTGAAAAAGGGCAGCCAGTCATAAAACGCAGCGCCCGCATCGTGCATGTTTGCAACTAACGATGAAAATGATTTTTCGCGAATGCCCGTCATTGAACCGCCCACAAAATAGTTACGGGTAAGATTAATAATTAAAAGGACAGAACTTATTAAACCGAATAAAACACCATCTGTGATTTTTCTGCGCCAGGGTAACTTTGTGTCACACAATATTAATATACCTCCCGTTGCAATAATGGTAATTCCCGCATAACGGGTTACACACGCAAGTGACGTTATTATGGCGGCGGCAATTAAAACCTTCCTCGAATAGTTTTGAAAATACCGGTGCATGGCAATTATAAAAAGCAATAGCAGTAAAATAAAAATTGTCTCCGACCATAACATGGAATACACCTCCAGCAATCCCGGGCTTAATACGATACAACTCAGTATCGCCGCTTTATACCACTTTGACGTGTTTATGAATTTTCCGGTTACAAACCCGGATAAATAAATAATGATGGCAAAAAGAACTGCATTTACCATAGCGCCAAATACAAGAGGCTGCAGGCCCGTTATGAACATGATGGCACTGAGAAAAAGAGGATACAGACCGGGAAATTCCACTAATGAATAATTTCTGTAATCAACCAACCTGCAGGCTGATAATACATGTTGGGCAGTGGTTGTATACACCACACCATCGGGGCAAAGGCCAATGCCACCATGCCTCGTGTAGAAAAAAATTATAGTAAACCCCGCCAATGCGGCAATTAAGCTATCAATATTTTTTTTGAATGCGCTAAGGCGAAACATTTTGCTACAACAATGAAATAAAATGTAATTTATATTAAAGTAATTAGCTGCAAACATTTTGCCGCAGGTGAACCCGGAGGAAGTACCTTCTGACAATTAACACAACCTGGGATGGTAATACAGGCATGGTTGTCAATTAAATAACTTGGTATGAAAAAGTTAATATTTCTTGCCGTGCTGGTTTCTAGTGGAGCTTTTAATCAACGAGCTGGTGCACAGGTGAGGGTAAATGTAGATCTCAATATAGGTAATCAACCGGACTGGGGCCCGACGGAATTAAAAGCTATAGAAATAAGATTATAAAAGCTGCCTTCGGGCGGCCTTTATAATTTATATAAGGCAGAATTATTTAATCATTTTTTTTATGTTTATGCAAACCGGTTTATTGCCAGCGTCTTCACCTGGATACCGATAAATTTTTATATAAAAAATTTTATTGAATCTTGTATTTTAACTAAATAATTTTTATCTTGTTACTGTAAATATTCGATTGCATGTGCAGTATCGGGTTTGGTCCGAACAGAGAATATTACCACCTTAATAAAGTTGAATAATGAGTCTCTTCGTATGTTAGCCTGTAGGAGTTGTTGATCTGACTGTCTATACTTGCGGTTCATAACCTGTCTTGTGTTCTCAGAAGGAGCTTCAGCGCTGAAAGTGAGTTATGGAACATATTTCTTCTTAAAAGGTGTTTTTTTATTTATGGCCTTTTCTGCATCATCTACCCTCATAGTTTTGTGTGGCAAAACCGGTTCCGGCAAAACTTTGTTACTACAACACCTGGAAGAATCGGGTTACCCCGTTATTAATTTAGAAAAGATTGCTTCTCACCGCGGTTCCGCATTTGGCGGATTACTGCTGCCAGCCCAACCATCTCAAAAAGAATTTGAATATGAAATTAAAAAATCCGTTCTCAAACATGCTTCTTCACCATATATTTTTATTGAGCAAAAGCCATCTTCAATAGGTAAAAGAAAAATTCCCGAATGGTTGCTTGCAAAAATGAAAGATGGAATTCGCGTTCAATTAAATGTTGATAAAAAGACAAGGGTGAATAATATCCTCAAAGAATACAGAGCAGCAGGAAAGGAAAATTTTATTGATGGGTTGCAAAAATTAAAGGATCGTTTACCCGAAACCGTTATAGCGGAGATGAAATCATTATTGAATGCAGAGAACTATGAAGGGTTTATAGAAAAGATGCTGGATTATTATGATAACACGCTGAACTATCAGTTACCGGCCCGACCGAATATTATTTTAAATACACAGTCAGATGACATCCTATGCACTGCCGGCAATTTAGTAAAATTATTGCAGCAGGTCGGCGTTGCTATCTATTAATGAGTGGTAACGTGCCAGGAAAAATCGAGAGACGGTAGCAAACACAAACCGAACATTTATCGTAAGCAGTTTTCATTAAGTTTCCGCATTAACTACCGGGCCAGATCACTCCATTTTTGTAAAGGGATTTTAAGACAGCAATAGCGTTAAACACTATCGTGAAAAATAGCAAAGAAATGTTTGACATTTATGAGGATTTTAAGAATAATTGATATATTTAATTATAAATCACCTAATAACACTAACACATGAGAAAATTTTTACCTGCTCTTATTGCAATCTTCCTTTTTTCTGCAGCAAATGCGCAGAACAGTGGCGGAATAAAAGGGATAACCACCACCGGAATCAAGGGAATCCGAAAGTCTCTTCAGGAGGTGACAGCCCAGGAACGTCCCATTCCTCCGGGTTTTAAAGTACATCTTCGTCCTGAATTAGAAGGCCCCAGGCCGAAAGGTCAAAACCCGGATGCAAAACCTGTGTCTAAATTTGGAACGCTGGTTGATAAAAATCAAAATACCAATGCTCCGGCTTCGCTCAACACTCCAACCCAACAGGCGGCCAGTAATTTTCTCACTATATGGGGTTCGTACGCAAATGTGAGCGGACGAGAATCACCTTATACACCGCCGGATAACTGCGGCGATGTGGGTCCCACACAAATTATTGCAACAGCCAATTGCAGGTTGAAAGTTTTTACCAAGCCCTCTGTTACCGGGCCTGCTGCCACTACCGATCCTGGCACGTCTACGACAACTTTAAGTGCAGTAGCCAATATTGACCTAAATATATTTTTTTCAAACTCTGGCTTGGGTATTAGCGGTATAAGCGATCCTCATGTAAGATTTGACAGGCTTTCCCAACGTTGGTTTGTAGTGGCTATTGATATTAATCACAAAACAAATAATTATTGTTGTATTGCTGTTAGTGACGGGCCTACTATTAGTGGTACCGGCAGCTTTACATTTTATTATTTTAATGTTTCAGGAACAGGCGGTTCATCCACTGATTTTTTTGATTATCCAACCCTGGGTGTAGATCAAAACTCATTATATATTGGCGGGAATATGTTTGCCAACCAAACCAGGTTTTCCGGAAGCAATATGTGGGTGGTAAGTAAATCAAGCCTGATCAATGGCTCAATGACGGTAACAGGATTTCCACATAGTCTAACAAGTACTGATATGTACACGCCGCAAGGTGTTCATAACGATGATCCCGGAACTACATACGGATATTTTGTGGGCGCTTCTCAAACACAGTATTCAAAACTGGTTATCAGGAGAGTTTCTTACTCAGGAGGTACTCCCACATTATCAGGCGATCTTAATTTAGCTACCTCTACAACGTACACTCCAAAATCTGTACCCACGTTAGGCGGTACTTCTATTGATGGTGATGATCGCAGGTTATGTGCTGCAATGATTAAGAAAAATAAAATTTCGGGTGTAGCAAATTTATGGATAGCGCAGGGCACCTTATTAAACAGTTCAGGCATTGGCGGATCAGGTGGTGACAGAGATGGCGCTTTGTGGCTTGAAGTGGGAAACCTTGCAACCACTCCCACCATTTTGCAGGCTGCAACGTTATATGATGGAGTTAATCCAACTTCATCCGCCGTATATTATACGTATCCTACTATCGCTTTAAGTGGACAAGGACATGCCCTCATGGGATTTACTTCCGCGGGTCCTGCAAAATACGCCCAGGCTGCTGCTGCAGGCAGGTATAGAACCGATGCTGCCGCTACTTTTCATGCAGCAGCTGATTTTACTACTACCTCATCTACTTACAATCCTGGCGCCAGCAGGTGGGGAGATTTTACACAAACAGTGGTTGATCCCACGGACGATATGACGATGTGGACATTCTCGGAATATGTACCTACTACTGATTCCTGGGGTGTAAGAGCCGCTCAATTTAAAGCTCCTGCGCCGGCAACACCTGTCATCGCTACAACACCAGTATGCGGTGCCACCACAACGATTACGATAAACGGAACCTCTACCAATAATTCAGAATTTTTTGACCCGGGAGCTGGGTACAATCGTTTAGGGGTTACCGTTAGTGGAGGCAGCACTATTGGTGTATCTAACATAGTTTTTACAAGCCCCACACAAATTAAAGCTGACTTTAATGTACCTTCTAATGCATCTGCCGGACCATACACGTTAACCGTAACTAACCCTGACGGACAAACGTCAACTACAACATTTACTCTTAGCTGTTCAGCTCCGGTATGTGGCGATCCAACGGGTTTATCATCTGTGCCATCAACCACTAGTGCAACCGTAAGTTGGCAGACAGTTACAAATGCTATAAGCTATCACGTGCAATATAAAGTTACCAGTTCGGGCACGTGGCTGGATGCAGGGACGGTAAATAGTCCGGCAACATCTTTCGGCATTAGCGGATTAACTCCAGGGACAACTTATGATTGGCAGGTACAGGCAACCTGTTCGGGCGGAAGTGGAAATTATGTTGCTGCACAGTTTACTACTACGTCAACGGTAACCTGTAACCCTCCAACAACAGGGGTAGGCTCTTCTAATATTACCAGTACGGGTGTTACATTGAGCTGGGACGCTGTTTCTGGTGCAACCAGCTATGACGTACAATATGAAGTATCCGGTTCTGGTTCATGGACTACTGTAAATGCTTCTTCAACATCAAAAAATATTACAAACCTGACAGCGTCTACGCTATATGACTGGCAGGTAAGAACGAATTGTTCTTCAGGAAGCAGCGCCTATACGTCTGCTTTACAATTTACCACAAGTGCCGCAGGTTGTAATGATCAGTTGGAACCGAATAATACCTTAGCCACGGCGTCAGCTATTACTCCCGGCACGATTATAAATGCCGGGATTGCACCAAGCGGTGATGTGGATTATTATAGTTTTAGCACAAGCGGCGGTCAAAAAAATGTTAAGGTGACGCTTACTAATTTGCCGGCTAATTATAATCTCAGTTTATATAATAGCAGTGGAACATTGTTAGTTTCTTCCACCAATTCCGGTACTGCAAATGAAACCGTAATCAATAATAATAAAAAGCCAGGAACCTATATTGTAGAAGTGTATGGTGCAACCCCGGGCGATTATAGTTCAACACAATGCTATACTTTACAAGTAGTGACAGGTAGCACAACTTTTACAGCTAATGTTGCAGATGTATCACAAAATACAAATTTGGAACGAGGCGGATTAAATCTATACCCGGTGCCTGCTTCAACAGCCATCACTGTTTCATTTGATGCTTATGCAAAAGGTAAGGCTACTGTAGCTATCATAAATGAACTGGGCCAGGAAGTTTATAATAAACAGGTGAGCGTGAACAATGGCATCAATTTTAATAATATAGATGTTAGCTCAATTAAAGCCGGAGTTTATATTCTTAAAGTTAATAATGGTAAAGAAATACAAACCAGGAAATTGATTATTAGTAAATAGCTTCCAATTAGCTTCAAAAAATGCTGCCCTCAAAATGGGCGGCTTTTTTTGTGCCAGGCCTCGGGAAAATTTCGGAAATAATTCAAATTGCAGAAGAAGAGATTGCTCTATCGGTCAAATATTATAACCTCTCGACGGCATCCACCTTATCATACACCAAACCGCTTGAACCTTCTCCCCTTCCAACCTGCTTTCTATAGCCATATCAGTTTACTACAGAACCATTGTACCACCGGGTTCTTTGAAAAGTTGCTGAAAGCTGTACGCCGGCCCTGGGAACTTCTTCTTCATTTATAAAATAAGCTGTAGCCGGTGCATCGTCGTTGCCGATATCTTATACACCTTCCCGCAAAAATTGTATGAACGGCCGCACATGTGAAAAGGTTCCTTTAAAACGCCGTGGCATTGATGCGTGTTGTAATTTAATTTGACCGTTGGTAAAACAAAATCGGATTGAAGTCAATGAATATGGTATTTATGTTATTCGATGACTTCTTTTTATAGTTGAATAATTATATTTGCGTTTAGCCTTTGCCGGTATCTTAATGCGGTCTGACCTTCGGTGCCGCCCGGTTAGCTGTCAGACCAAAGGTCGGACAGCGGATGTTAAATTTACTTTACTCCTTTTTTCTGCCGCCGCCTCAGGCTCTTTATTGCGAAGCCGCTTAATAATTCCATAAAATTAAAAGAGATTGGGGGGAATCCGGTCTGACCTTCGGTGCCGACCGATAGCTGCATGGTTTAAACCCTTACCTCTTAACACCATCCACCTTATCGTACACCAACCCGCTTGAGCCCTCTCCCCTGCCAACCTGCTTTCTGTAGCCATACCAGTTTACCACAGCACCATTGTACCACCGCGTTCTTTGAAAGGTTGCTGAAAGCTGTACGCCGGCCCTGGGCACTTCTTCTTCATTAATAAAATAGGCATCTGCCTTTGCATCATCATCACCATCCTGCACACCTTCCCGCAAAAATTGCGTAAACGACCGTACATGTGTAAACTCTCCTTTAAAAAGTCGCGGCATTGATGCACGTTGCAATTTAATCTGGCGGTTGGTGTCATCAGTATGAACAGGGATAAAGGGAATCCAGTTTTCAGGAACGGTGTTGGTCAATGTATAGCGGAACATTGCGTTTACGTCTGTAACATCTGGCGGAGGAGTTGTATCAAGTTGATGCAAGGCATCAGTTATTGCCCTTGCGTTATTATTACCGTCAAGTGCGCTACCTAGTTCATCCGGCAAAGAAGTTTC
>NZ_JBMQQG010000250.1:0-3328 GCF_057362405.1 Ginsengibacter sp. | reverse complement strand
TTTTATAATAGCGGGACACTAAAGAAGTTCTCAGAAAAGGGCTACCATCGTAATTGATAGGTAGCCTTTTTATTTTACCGTCAACATTAAAGCACTTAAAAAATATCACCTTTCTTTCAAGTCGATTTTTACATTATGGCTGTTTTGAATAAACAGGCAGGATATTTGGCCGTAGGTATGTTATTAATTTTGTGAATCTTCCAGCCATAATTTAAACACTAAACGTTTCTCAATTTCATGTTGACACTATTTCATTTAAACAAGAGAATTCTCGTAATTAAAGCACGATAGTATACTTTTGCGAAAATTTATTTGCATGGCATTAAATTCCATTTTGAAATTTTTTCTACCGAAGGACAGGATCTTTTTTCAGCTATTTGAAAATGTAGGAGAAACGGTAACAGTAATGGCGGCACGCCTTAAGGATGTTATCAACGAAAAAGATTTTGAAAAAAGAGCGATTCTTATAAAGGAAATCGAAGACCTCGAACATGTGAATGATGATTACACCCACAGGATATTTACCGAATTAGGAAGAAACTTTATAACTCCTTTTGACAGGGAAGATATACACTATCTCGCCACCTCCCTTGATGATATTTGTGATTACATTTACGCTTCAGCAAAAAAAATAAATTTTTATAAAGTAAACCCCGATGATACTGGCTTTCACAAAATGGCTGAACTTATTGTAAGCAGTTGTAATGAAGTTCAAAAAGCGGTTGCAGAGCTTCGGGACATGAAAAATCTCAGGAGAATTACTGATGCCATGGTTTTGATAAACAGTATAGAAAACCAGGCTGACGATATATTTGACATGAGCATTGAAAAGCTTTTTGAAAACGAACCAGATGCTAAAGAAGTAATAAAAAAAAGAGAGATCTACCAGGTTATGG
Organism: Ginsengibacter sp.; assembly: GCF_057362405.1. Taxonomy (NCBI): domain Bacteria; kingdom Pseudomonadati; phylum Bacteroidota; class Chitinophagia; order Chitinophagales; family Chitinophagaceae; genus Ginsengibacter; species Ginsengibacter sp. The sequence continues at coordinate 2,432 of NZ_JBMQQG010000250.1, read as the reverse complement.
AAATTATAACCGACAAATGCGAAGATGCTGCTAATGTGATTGAATCAATCATTATCAAATATGCATAATTAAGTCGCTTTTTAATAGTATCCATTTTAAAAGATTTGTATGCTCGTTTTTCTTATTGCCATTATAATTCTTGCACTTATTTTTGATTTCATAAATGGATTTCATGATGCAGCTAATTCAATTGCTACAATCGTTTCTACAAAAGTCCTTACACCTTTCCAGGCGGTTTTGTGGGCCGCTGCTTTTAACTTTATCGCTTTTTTTGTATTTAAAGAACATAAAGTTGCCGGAACTATTGCTAAAATAATTTCTGAGGATGTAATCAGTTTTAAAGTTTTATTATCGGCAACCATTGCGGCCATAAGCTGGAATCTTTTAACCTGGTATTACGGTATTCCATCCAGCTCTTCACACACGTTAATTGGCGGGCTGGCAGGTGCGGCAATTGCGGCGGGTGGCATTCACGGTGTCAATACTCATCCAATTTTTATTGCGCTCGTCTTCATGGTACTTTCTCCCATTATAGGATTGATATTTGGGTTCTTAATTACGTTAATTACGGTTAACCTTGCCCGAAAGTCAAGACCCGTTAAAGCAGATAAATGGTTTAAGCGGCTTCAATTGGTTTCTTCCGGTGCCTTAAGCCTTGCGCACGGCGGAGGCGATTCTCAAAAAACAATGGGATTAATACTTACTGCTATTTGGTTCTATCAAAAAACAGTCCATGGCAGCACGGGATCGGTCCACGATATGCAAATGCCCGGATGGCTTCCGCTGGCTTGTTATTCTGCTATTGCGCTCGGCACTATGTCAGGTGGATGGCGCATAGTAAAAACAATGGGAACAAGAATAACGAAGGTTAATCCGTTGGAAGGTGTATGTGCCGAAACAGCCGGCGCAGTCACTATTTTTCTTACCATTTTCTTTGGAATTCCCGTGAGTACTACTCACACACTTACCGGGGCAATTGTGGGAGTGGGCGCTACCAAAAGGCTCTCTGCTGTAAGATGGGGCGTTACCTTTAACCTTATCTGGGCCTGGATATTAACCATCCCCGTAAGTGCCCTTGTTGCCGGATGCATTTATTACGTGATACATTTCATTTCCTGATAATTTTTTTCTTAATACCCGTCTGTTAATTGTTTTTCCTTTCTTTGCAAAATGAATAAAATATTAGTAACAGGTGGTTGTGGCTACATTGGAGCCCACACCATCCTGGATTTAATAGAAAATGGTTTTGAACCTGTTTGTATTGACAATAATTCAAGATCGACAACAGCTTTGCTGGAGGGAATAAAAGCCATTACCGGGATATCGGTTAAAAATTACAAAGTAGATCTCTGCAATTTTGATGATACCTATGCGGTATTCCAGGAAAATATTGACATAAAAGGAATCATCCACTTTGCAGCTTTTAAAGCAGTCGGGGAGTCTGTTGAGTTACCATTATTATATTTTGAAAACAACTTAACCTCGCTTATTAATATTCTAAAATGTGCGAAAGAATTTAATGTCGCCAATTTTATTTTTTCGTCGTCATGCACGGTTTATGGAACTCCCGATGAAATACCGGTGACCGAACAGACACCCCAAAAGCCCGCTGAATCCCCTTATGGTGCAACCAAGCAAATGGGAGAAGAAATTGTAAGAGAGATAACGAAAGGCGGTCACCTGCAAGGCATTTTATTGAGATATTTTAACCCGGTGGGCGCACATCCTTCGGCACTCATTGGAGAATTGCCCTTGGGCAAGCCTCAAAACCTGGTTCCGGCAATTACGCAGACTGCCATCGGTAAATTGCCCCAAATGATTGTTTATGGGGATGATTATCCGACCCGGGACGGATCGTGTATCCGCGATTATATTCATGTATGTGATATTGCTCATGCTCATATACTTGCACTACAATATTTAATAGAAAAGAGGAATTCTTCTCCATGTGAAATCTTCAACCTCGGCACGGGTAACGGTATTACCGTACTCGAAGTAATCCATTCGTTTGAAAAAGTAAGCGGTGTTAAATTGAATTATAAGATAGGGCCAAGAAGGCCCGGTGATATTATTGCAATCTATGCGAACAACTCCTTCGCAAAACAACAACTCAACTGGGAACCTCAATACTCCCTGGATGAAATGATGTCGACAGCGTGGAAATGGGAGTTGAAACTCAAGGATGATTCGCTGTTACACAATAATCTCAATTTTCAAATGAATTAGATGGATGCGTTAGGCTCATTATTATTTTTATCCTTAACGGGTTATTGTTAATTTGCACCCCTTGTTTATGTTCCATTAAAAAAATAAAATTCAGTTATGATTAAAGACATTGTTGCAAAAAATGAAAAAGAAACAAGAGGCGGTTTTGGTGAAGGCATTTATGAATTGGGAAAGAAAAATGAAAACGTAGTAGTGCTTACTGCAGA
>NZ_JBMQQG010000249.1:0-3565 GCF_057362405.1 Ginsengibacter sp. | reverse complement strand
TTACCTTGAATGTAATTCCTGCAGTGGCAATACTGATGGACGAATGGATTGATAAAGGACATGGCAAAGACGACTGGGCCATTATCGGGAAGGTGGAGTAAAATATTAATCTTATTCTTTGCTATGGCAACGCATAACACGGCGCTGTTGAATCGTTGTATCAAAATTGTCTGGTTGCGGAACTCTGACGTAAACCTTTCTCACAGCATACTTCAAATTTCTTAATGCCCAATAGCTTTTAAAAACTCAGTTTTTTTTCGTTTAGAAACGTCGAGCACACTTCCATTACTTAAAACAACCTGCCCACCCTCACCGCGTATATACCTTTCAGCAAAATTTTTATTAATGATAAATGAGTTATGTATTCTCACAAATGTGTCCGTAGGTAATATGTCTTCGAAATTCTTCAATGTTTGGCAGACTAAATATTTTTTTGCATCAGCCATTATGATATAAGTATAGTTAGTATTGGCTTCCAGGTACACAATGTCATTTATTTTTATGAACTGCAGCCCTTCTGTAGTCGGGATGGCAATTTTTTGAAAGCCTGAGTTCCTCGCCGACAAATTTTCCAACAAAATATCCAACTGATGAGCAGAATTAATTTTCGATCTTTCTTCGGCCGCCCTGTCTACAGCAATTTTCAATTCTTCAATTTCTATGGGTTTTACCAGGTAATCTAAAGCGCTAAAACGAATGGCTTTAATTGCGTAATGGTCATAAGCGGTTGTAAATATTAATTCGAAATTTTTGAAAGTTAAATTTTGCAATAATAAAAAGCCGTTCATCACAGGCATTTCAATATCGAGGAAAACCACATCGGGTTGCAAAGTATTAATAGCCTCAATTGCGTCAGTAGCATTATAACAAAGTGCGACGATATCCAATTCAGGACAATGGCGCCCAATCTTTTCTTTCAAAGCGCTTACATTGCTTTCTTCATCATCAACAAGTATTGCCTTCAGCATATTGGAATAATTTAAGGGTTGTCAATATTAATATTTACAGTCACTTCAGTGCCTGCAGCATGCCCATTGCAGGAAAGATCCGTAATGACGATGTTATTTTGGCTGCCGCCTCTGTTGTGCAGTTGTATCCTCTGCGAAGAAATTTCTATCCCATACGAATTATGCTCCGGCCTGTTTTGTTGTTTAATATCCTGTGCTTTTATGCGGCCCACTCCATCGTCTTTAATAATGTATTGTATGGTCCCGGATTTTATCGCAACGGTGATAATTAAATTTCTTTCACCTGTCAATTTATTCATTAAGCCATGGTGGATGGCGTTTTCCACAAATGGTTGCACTAACAAGGGAGGCACCTTATAATCTCCTTCAACTAATTCTTCATCGGCATTCATACTATAGTTGAACTTATTGCCCGATCTGAATTGTTCCAGTTCTATATACAACTTAAGCGTTTCAAAATCTTTGTAAAAGGGTACCAGGTCATGTTTCGTACTTTCCAGTACTGATCGTATCAACTTGCCAAACCTTGCCAGGTAGGTAGTTGCTTTATCTGGCTGATTGGTTTGTATTAAATTATCTATAGCGCTAAGACAGTTAAAAATGAAATGCGGATTCATCTGCGACCGCAGCGCCAGCATTTCGGTTTCAGAAATCTTATGGCGAAGCTCAGCTTTGTACCGGATATTTTGTATGCGCCGTTTCACAAAAAAATAAATAATCAAGCCGGTTAATAAAATAAGGAATGATTTAAACCACCACGTTGAATAAAAGTGCGGCTGTATAACGATGTTTACGGTAGTTATTTTTGAGTTACTATATTCGTCTCCGGTTTTAATATTAAATGTGTAACTACCCGGTGCAAGGTTGGCATAGCTGGCCATATTCTTTTCATCAGACTTTACCCAGTTTTTATCTATGCCAGATAATTTATAAAAAATATTTTTTTCAATGCCTGTATAAGAATGGATGCTAAATTCTATCGTGAGAAAATTTTGACCTGGCTGCAATAATATAGGTTGGTTATCTTTAATGAGAGAATCGATATTTATTTCATGGTCAAAGATTTTAAAGCCCGTAATGGCAACCAGCATATTTTGATTTTGGCCCACTTCAATTTTTTTAGGATTGAAGAGAATAACTTCTGTTTTAGATGCAGTAGTCCAGTTTCCATTTAACAATGGATATATACTTAGCATTTCAAAAGCCGAATTCAAAAGTCCTTCCGGCAAATCATATTTCACCAGTTTATTATCACGTTCCTGTAATTCGTATAGATTATAATCCGATGTCATCCATAGATTATGTTGATTATCTTTTTTTATAGCGTATATATTTATCGCCTTTGCTTCGGGGAAACCATTATACCGGGTAAATTTTTTGGAGTTGAGATTAAAAAAGAAAAATCCAAACCGCATTGTGCCCACGAGGAGCGTTGAATCATTTTGCTGCTCAATGCCATTCATTTCATCGCTGCAGTATTTACAGGGGCTATTGCCTGAAACTAGGTAACGCACAATATATTGATGTGATAATGGATCGAAATGAGCCAGGCCACCTGAAGTGCTCACCCAAAAACCGCCACTATTATCGATAAAAATATTTTTCACAGGCAGATTATTCAGCAGCCCCTGCCTGTTTTGTTCAATAAACTTGCCTGACCTCGCTTCCCATTCTGTTATCTTTCCATTTTGCAATCCAATCCATATATTCCCCGATTTATCTTTAACCATACACCTCGCAGTTGAATTTTCATTCCCAGGTGGATGAATGGTTTCAAAACTTCCATTGGCAGGATCATATTTATGGATATACCCATGTTGGGCTCCTATCCAAATTTTTCCGGCCGTATCTTCTACTATCGACCAAATAAGAGGATACTCGTATAAACCTTTAGGGAATAATGTTTTTTTAAATTGCCCCATGCTGTCATAAATGCTGCAACCGCCTCCCCACGTGCCAATATACATTGAGCCGTTGCTGCCTTGCATAAATGACGTGATCTCATTTTTGGGAAGAGAAGACACGTTATTTTCTTCGTGAGTAATGCTGGAAAAATATTGATCATAAGGATTGAAAATATTAATGCCTCTGTCAGTACCCAGCCAAATATTTCCATCACGATCTTCGCTGATGCAATAGAAATTATAATTATACCGTAAGCCCTTTTGATCATTGTAGGTTCCGGATATTGTGCTTAACGTGTCGCCATTTTTATCGTACCGAAAAAGCCCATTGTGATCATTGCCTATCCAGGTGGTTCCATGGCTATCCTCAAACATACAAAGAGTAGTTACTGTCTCCTTCATTTTTAATGATCCTTTTGGCTGCACTATTTGCGGAACAGTTTGATACTGTTTGCATACTTTTTGCCGGGCATCGTATTTATATATCGTGCTTCCCCATTCCGTTGCCCATATGTTATCCTTGCTATCAACCATAATAAAAGAAATAGTTTTATCCGCGTAGGCTTTAAGAACCGGATTATTTACTGGATTATAACGGGTTGTATAGATATTTTTTGTTTTTTTATCAAACAGCATCATTTCATCAAAGTTCGTGCCCCATGTACAATTACGGAGGCTATCATGATAGATGAG
>NZ_JBMQQG010000248.1:0-25724 GCF_057362405.1 Ginsengibacter sp. | reverse complement strand
TAAAGAACAATACTAACTTTGAAACTAGTTGGACAGATACTGCAAAGCAACGAGGATATATTTACTTAATTGAATTTTCAGGATATGGTAATCCTGTGTAGTAAATTATATATAATTTAATTATGGCTCTCTTATTCAATTTTAGAAATTCGCAAACACATTGAAAAGAAATAAATATTAAGTTGAGTGGTTAATTTAGCCCCCCAGCCAGCCCACAAGCACGGCTTATGCAGTGGCTAACCCACAAAGCCAATCCTTCCACTGCAGATATGGGAAAGATTGCCGAAGAATCTTTACTAATTTGAAGTATCCAAAGGTGTTAAAGATAGTTTGTAGATGTTTGCTATTCTCACAAATTCCAGTTCACTATTCTGTTACCATTTCTTCTGCAATCCACTAGTATTAGCTAATTTCACTTTCTGTATCGGGAAGTAAGCGGACAAAAGTTCATTTTCAAACCTTTAAAAGAAATGTACGAGCATTTAAAAACATGTTTGTTACATTTTAATTTAATTAAATAATAAACGTAGACAAAATAAATAATGAGTCAAAGAACTATCGCCCAAAAAGTAACACAAAAGTTTGAAGAATTATTTGGAGCTAAGCCTATCGTAGTTCGTTCTCCGGGACGTATAAACATTATAGGTGAACATACCGATTATAATGAGGGCTTTGTGCTTCCCGCGGCAATTGATAAGGCTGCCTATATTGCTATGTCATTAAGGAATGATGATGAAATACATTTAATGGCGATGGATCTTAATGAAACGTTTTCCATTTTAATAAATGATTTGAAACCCGTAGGAGATGTTAGCTGGCCCAATTATATTTTGGGTGCTGTCGATCAATTTCGTAAAAAAGGAATTGCACTAAAAGGGTTTAATGCGATATTAACGAGTGATGTACCCATTGGCGCGGGGCTTTCTTCATCTGCTGCAGTGGAATGTGCAACTACGTTTGCGTTGAATGAATTGTTACATACTAATTTCGACCGGCTAGAAATGGTAAGAATGGCTCAGAGAGCGGAACACGAATATGCAGGCGTTATGTGCGGCATTATGGATCAGTTTGCTTCAATGATGGGTAAAAAAGATCATGTGATCAAATTAGATTGTCGTTCATTAAATTTTGAATACGTTCCTTTTAAACTGGAAGGAATAAAAATACTCCTGTTAGATACTAACGTTAAACATTCACTTGCTTCTTCAGAATATAATACAAGACGTAAAGAATGCGGACAGGCTGTTGAATGGATAAAGGAGCATGAACCAGGAGTTAATTCATTGCGTGATGTAACAGAAATTATGCTCGATAAATATGTTTTGCCAAAAGACAAATTGATTGATATGCGAAGCCGTTTTATTGTGCAAGAGATTAATAGGTTACAAGCAGCCTGTGAAGATTTACGAAGAGGTGACATTGATGCGTTAGGCAAAAAAATGTTTTCCACTCATGATGGCCTGAGTAAAATGTACGGCGTTAGTTGCGTTGAACTCGATTATTTAGTTGATTTTTTCAGGAATAATAAAGCAGTGGTTGGAGCAAGAATGATGGGTGGAGGATTTGGCGGCTGCGTTATTAATCTTGTAAAGGAAACAGAAATCGACAAACTTGTGGAAGCTGTTGCGCCAGCTTACGAAGCGAAGATGGGATTACCACTTACTTACCACATCGCTTCAATAGAAAATGGAACTGAAATTGTTTGAAGGAAATAATTCGCTTGAATATATTATTTCGTGCCGAAGCGTTATCAATTTGCAATTCCATTTCTTAAAAAATTTTTTACTTCTTCGCGAAACCAAATCGGATCGTCGTACATAATAAAATGTTTTGCAGGAGCAATAAGAATAAGTTTATTGTCCAGGTTACTATATTCGTCTTCAAATAATTTTTTTGAAAGTTCTTTTGTTCTGAAGTTGCTTCCTAAAATAAGAACGGGAATATTGATTTTTGAAATTGCATTTCTAAAATCCAAATTACTAATTTCTTCATATGTTGATCTAAGTGTCTTACGATCACTTGATGCGTTCCAATTTGTAATAAGCCTGGCATGCGTTGAATCTTTTACCATGTTTCGCATTGCTTTGAACTGGTTCACTTTGAATTCTTTTGCAGGCATATTTGCAAAATTGTACGCAATAGTTTCCTCATTGTAAGCCGGTGCTTTTCTGGTATCTATTGAAGAAGTTACGGGATATTTAGCAGGAGAAATGTACGGAACTCCGTCAACACAAAGAATTTTCGAAAACAACGATGGATCTTCACTTGCTGCCCACAAACTCATGAAGGCACCAAGGCCGTGTCCAATAAGGACTGGCTTATCGAGATGATTTTGTCTTACATATTGTATCAATTCATTTTTTACAGTTTTAAGAACCGGTGTATCAATGGGTGGCATACCAGCAAAACCCGCGAGCGTTAACACATGCAACTGATATTTGCCCTTAAGTGCATCAACAGTTGATTTCCAAACATCGCCACTGCAAGCATACCCGGGAATTAGAATAATGGGCTGCCCCGTTCCATATACATCAACCTTAAATGCTTTTTGCTGGCAAAAGGCATTCATTACCGATAGCATTAGTACAGAAAGAAATATTTTTTTCATTTTTTATTTTATTGGTTGAATACTCAAAGTTTAGCTTTGTTGCAAACTATTGCAAATATTTTTTAAATTGGTAAAACTCAGAGATGACCTTATCTCTTTTAAATCCAAGATATTAAGATGTTTAGTTGTTCGTTATTAAATTCCCTGCTGCGAATTGTAATAATAATGATTAACATCATCTCCATTTTGGTTGGTTGGCTCATCTTTATCTTTACAAAATGAAATCGGTTCATTTAGAAATTTCAGGAAAAGTACAAGGCGTTTTTTTTCGGGCTTCAGCAGAAGAAATAGCGAGACTGCATAAACTTTCAGGTTGGATAAGAAATACCCGTGACAAAAAAGTTGAAGCGCTAATAACCGGCGCAGATGAAGATATTCAAAAGTTTATTGAATGGTGCAAACACGGGCCTGATAAAGCACTTGTGGAACACGTTATCATTACCAATATAGCTTTGCAAACCTTTGATAAGTTTGAAGTGATAAGATAAACGCATTTAATTACATCTGCCTTTTAATAATTTACTTTTTTAAAATATACTATCCTAAATTGTACCTCATATTGTTATCTATATTAATTCAATGATAAAATTTAATAAAATTATGAAGCGATCAATTGTTTTTATTTTTCTTCTAAGCTCATTATGCGGCACTTCCCAAAACTTTTACCTAATCATCGGAACCTATACCGGAACAGGTAGCAAAGGTATTTATGTTTATAATTTCAATGCACAAACCGGGAACACAAAATGGGTGAGCAATACAGACTCTTCAACTAATCCATCTTATATTACTTTATCGCACAGCGGAAATTTTTTATACGCCGTAAACGAAACTGGCGGAGCCAACCCGGGAAAGGTGAGTGCTTATTCATTCAATAGAAAAAATGGAAATCTTGCTTATTTAAATACGCAATTAACAGGAGGAGAGGACCCTTGTTATGTGGCTGCAAGTGGCAACGATAAATGGATTGCGGTGGCAAATTATTCCGGAGGCAGTGTTTCGGTTTTGCCCATAAGTAAAAATGGTTCACTTCGGCCTGTAAGCCAGTTAATACAAGATGAAGGAAGTAGTGTCAATAAGGATCGCCAGGAAAAAGCACATGTCCATGAATCTGTTTTCTCGCCTGATAATGGTTATTTGCTTACGCCTGATTTGGGAACCGATAAAGTGATGATTTACCAGTTTAATTCCTCACTCTCTAAACCTCTTCATCGATCTTCCCCGGCATATGTGAGCGCTCCTCCCGGAAGTGGACCAAGGCACATAACGTTTTCACCTAATAAGAAATTTGCTTACCTCATTCATGAGTTAAGCGGCACTGTAACTGCATATAGTTACAACATGGGGAAACTGAAACAAATACAAGAACTGCCAACCCATCCTGAAGGATTTAAAGGTGTAATAGGTAGCGCAGAAGTTTTTGTATCTCCTGATAACAAATTTCTTTATGCTTCCAATAGGGGAGATGAGAATAACATCACTATATTTTCAATCAATTCTGTTACGGGAAAATTGACGCTTGTTGGATATCAATCCGTTTTTGGGAAAGCTCCACGAAATTTTATAATAGATCCTACAGGAAATTATTTACTGGTTGCCAACCAGGATAGCGACAACATTGTAATCTTTAAGCGAGATAAGAAAACCGGCTTGTTAGAAGCAACTCAAAACCAAATTAAACTACCTAAGCCCGTTTGTTTACAAATCGTTAAAATCAGTAAGTAAGTAAATATTGGACACCTGCAGAAGTCTTAACTATTGGACGTTTTTATTTAACATTATACGTTAGTAAACCGTCGATAATTAGATTAAATTTGGTAATGACATTTTTTACAAAAACACATTTATGAAAACTATTATTGGTATGATGCTCCTGGCAGGTTTTGCCGCAGGAACCTTTAATTCTGCTGAAGCACAAAGAGGGCGCGGGCGTGATAATGTGGGGCGCAGCGGAGGAGAATCGAATGCAGCTCCGCAACGTCAGAGCAGAAATAATTTTTCTGAAAACAGGACCTTTCGTCAAAATGCTGTTTCCGGTAATAATTCCTACACGCCGGTACAGCGAAATTTTCGAAGTTATACACCAAACAATGCAGGGAACAATCGTGTATATCCACAGCGAAATGCAATAACCAGGAATGATGTGCGCACGAACGAGAGGGTAAACATTACCAGGCCAAACAATGCTGTTGTAAGTTCAGGGTTTAACAGGAACCGGATTCCCACTTCAAGGACCAGCAGTTATTATCCAAACAGAACCAGCAATTACAGGTACAACAACAGCAGTTACAGGTATAATGACCGTAATTACCGGGGCAATAGTTACTACCAATATAACAGCAGGTATTACGGAGGTGGCTACTATAACTTTAATAACAGGCGGTATTCATTCATGTATGGTACGCGTTATACCATTCTTCCAAGGAGCTGTGTTTCCATTTCTTTTGGCGGCTACCCTTACTATTATAATGATGGATTTTATTATGGATATTACGGTGGATATTATCAGCCCATCTTTCCGCCGTTTGGATTGAGGATAGGCGTGCTTCCCTATGGCTATTATAGTTTTTACCTTGGTGGTTATCCTTATTATTATTATAACGGTATTTATTACCAGCAATATGATAATTCTTACCAGGTTGTTGATGCTCCAATGGGCGCATCAGTATATAATTTACCTGAGGGCGCCAAAGCGGTGGTTTTAAATGGTGAAAAATTATATGAACTTAATGGCACCTATTATAAAGAAGACAGGGATTCAAAAGGACAAACTATTTATACAGTAGTTGGAAAAAATGGAGAGGTTAATAATACTAACAATAGTGATCTGAATAATCCAGATAACAATTTGAATAATGATGACAATGCCAACAATGATAATAGTTTAAATACTCCTCCTGTTTCGTCCTTGCAACTTGGTGATATTGTAACCCAATTACCGGAAGGGTCAAGAGTTGTAACTATAAACGGTGAAAAAATGTATGTTTCTCCCGATGATACTTATTTAAAGGAAGAAACTGATGGAGGCGTTGTTCAATATAAGGTAGTTGGTAAATAATCATTACAAAAAATAACAAGTTTTATTTCGCTTAGAGTAAACAATTTATTTTAATAATAGTTTTATTTAGATTTTAACCGGCTTTTGGCCGGTTTTTTTGTTTAAGAGATTATGTTATTAGTTTTAGACCATTAATGACCTTTTTTTCAATAACGATCCTTTTGTATCTTTGCGCCTCGCGAACATAAATTACGCAGTTACACAGTCTCCTGCTGTCGTTCAATATTTTTTCGATTGTCATTGTTAATCGATGACGCATTTTAATCTTTATGAAATATTTTCTTACTCTCTTTACCGTATATCTTATTTCTTTTAATGTGCAAGGCCAGGTTGAAAAGGAACCTTTACCCGACAACGATATGCCGGTTATAAAAATTAATTCGCATAACAGGGTGTATGGTAAGATTTTGGATCGTGATACAAAAAAACCAATTGCGGCTGTATCTGTTCAATTAATTGCGAAGGTGAATGATCCGCTCACTGATAAAACGAAGGACTCTGTTATTGCAGCTATGCTAAGCGCACCTAACGGTGATTTTAGTTTTGACAATATTTATTCGTTTGATAGTTTGCATATTCTTTTGTCTGCTGTAGGCTATAGTGAGTATAATAACAATTTTTCGTTTGCAAAACCCAATTCCGATTCCCTCGCTTCAACAGATCACGACCTCGGAAATATTATGATGAATCATATTGCAAAAACACTGGAAGACGTAACGATTGTATTGAATAAACCAGCGTTGCAAATGGGTATTGATAAAAAAATATTTGACGTCAACAAAAGCATATCCTCAAAAGGAGGGACCGCAATCGATATAATGAAAAATATTCCGTCAGTTTCTGTTGATGTGGATGGAAATGTTGAGCTAAGAAATTCTTCGCCAACAATTTTTATTGACGGAAGACCTACAATATTAACACTTGATCAAATTCCTGCGGATAATATTGACCGCATAGAGCTTATTACAAATCCATCAGCGAAATATGATGCTTCTACTACCGGCGGTATTATCAATATTATATTGAAGAAAAATAAAAGAACAGGATTGAATGGATTATTTTCATTGGCTGCAGGCACTCAAGGTATATGGTCGGGTAACGGCAATTTTAATTTGCGGCAGGGGAAATTGAACTTTTTTGTAAGTGGTGGGTATCATCGGGCAGACGGAAAATCAAACAGCGAAAGTTACAGGCAAAATAAATCAAATGGTGTTGTTGATAATTATTTTAATCAATACACTAATAACGAACGCAGCAGGAAATTTGTTTCAGCACGTTTTGGCCTCGATTACTTTATTGACAACAGAAATACGTTAACTCTTTCGCAGGGCCTTTTCCAGGGCCGGTTTGCTAACGGTGAATCGCAAAATCAGCAATATTTAGATGATAGTAAATTGTTAACTGAAATGGGGGCACGTACATCTGACGAACACTTCCAATTTAACCGGTATAATACACAAGCAAATTACACGCATAAATTTCCTAAAGAAGGAGAAGAAATTGATGGGAGCGTAAACGTCAGTTACGGAAATGTAAAAAGCAATGCGGCCATTTTAAACAATTTTTATTTCCCCGATGGCTCTTTGTACAGTGACCCGAATAATGTTCGTAACGAAGGCGCTAACGATAATAACCAGGTTACGGCAAAAATCGATTTTGTTAATCCGTTGAAAGATGATAATAAAATAGAAACCGGGCTAAGAAGTTACATCAACAATTATACAAGTTATTTTAATTCATTCTCAGTAGTAAACGGAGTTGAGACTAAATTGCCACTTAGCAACAATTATAAATATACTGAGGTGGTACACGCCGGTTATTTTACTTACACCGGTAAAATGGCAAGTATTGGTTACCAGGCAGGGCTCAGGGGCGAGTATTCTAAATTTTCAGGAACACTCATTGACAGCGCTCAAAAGTTCGGCTATGAATACCCGGATCAAATAAAAAACATTTGGGATGCTCTGTTTCCTAGCCTTTATCTTTCAAAGAAATTAAATGAAACTGAAGAGATACAACTCAATTATTCGCGAAGAGTTCATCGCCCTAACTTTTGGCAATTGAATCCATTCATTGATATTAATGATCCGTTGAATATTCAACAAGGTAACCCCAAATTGAAACCTGAATTTACCAATTCAATGGAATTTAATTACAGTAAAACATTTAAAAACAAAAGCAATTTTCTCGGCGTTTTATATTACCGGAATACCTTGCAGGATATTACCAGATATAGTGATACTTTAACGACAGCACAATATCAACAACTGAATAATGCAGCAGTGGATCCAAATGCTATCCTCAATACGTACATTAATGCGCAAAGTACCAACAGGTTTGGGTTAGAGCTTACTTTACAGCAGAAATTCAATAAAAATTTCGATATCACTCCATCGGTTAATGTAAACTACAGAAATGTAAAAGCCGGTATCGCTCAGCAAAATTTAAGTAATGAAGGATGGAACTGGAGTTCTAAGCTTACGGCGAATTATAAAATTGAAACTAAACATCCTTCCATTTTTAATAAACTGAGTTTCCAGCTCACTACACAATATGAATCGCCCCGGGTTATACCGCAGGGAAAAAGATTAGAACAATTCGATTCTGACTTTGGAATACGAAAGGACTTATTTAAGAACGATAAAGGCTCCATTACATTCAGTGTAAATGATATCTTAAATACTCATCGGTATGGTGTAATTTATGATACAGAAAACTTTTACCAGGAGTCTTATAGCCGCAGGAGTGTGAGAAATTTTAGAATCACGTTCAGTTACAAGTTTGGGAATAGTGATTTTTCTCTTTTCAAAAAGAGCAGGGATAATTCGGATAGTAATAACAACTAAAAAACCCACTCGTACTTGAGTGGGTTACAGAACAATATAAAATGTTACTATAGATTAATTAAGAATATTCCTGCGTTATCAAACCAGCGATTATTACGCTTTTTCACTAACCACTTTAACGCCGTTTTTATATTCCCCAAGTATAACAACTTTCTTAAATCTTGAATATTGTTTTGCTGCAAGTTCCATTGCCTCTTCAGTTTCACTCCTCAATTTCAATCCTTTACCTTCGCCGGAATTATAAATTTCAATATAAAATCCGTCTCTTAAAGTAATTGCTCTTTCTCTTGGTCTTCCTGTTCTCATTTTTTATCTGTTTTAATTATTAATAATTACAAAACGTATAACGCTTATTTTGCCAAAAAAGTTCTCTCATTGCCCCAAATAAGAAACTCCCAGGTAAATGAGCGTTTTGGCTAAAAGTATGCTATTTTTTGGCGAATTGCCATTAACTTAACAACAAATTCACACATTATAATAAAGACATACTTGTAATTGCTTATTAATACCTGTATGCCTCCGGCTTAAATGGCCCTTCTTTTGGAATACCTAAATATTTGCTTTGTTCTGTTGTAAGCTCTTCAAGTTCTACACCGATCTTTTTCAAATGCAGGCGGGCAACTTTCTCATCGAGGTGTTTGGGAAGCACATACACCTTATTTTCATATTTATCGGCCTGCAACCATAATTCGAGCTGCGCAAGTACCTGGTTGGTAAATGAATTACTCATTACAAAGCTTGGGTGGCCGGTTGCGCAACCTAAATTTACCAGGCGACCTTCTGCCAGGATGATAACATCTTTTCCTTCTATGGTATATAAATCAACCTGCGGCTTAATGGTATTTTTGGTATTGCCGTAATTTTTGTTCAGCCACGCAATATCAATTTCAATGTCAAAGTGGCCAATGTTGCAAACGATAGCTTTATCTTTCATTGCAAGAAAATGTTCTTTTCTTATCAAATCACGACAGCCCGAGGCGGTTACAACTATATCCGCTTCTTTAACCGCATCAATCATTTTTTTAACTTCATATCCGTCCATAGCTGCCTGTAAAGCGCAGATCGGGTCAATTTCAGTAACAATTACCCTTGCTCCTGCCCCACGCAAACTTGCTGCAGATCCTTTGCCAACATCGCCATAACCGCCTACTACCGCTACTTTGCCAGCCATCATAACGTCAGTTGCTCTTCTTATAGCATCCACCAGGCTTTCTTTGCAACCATATTTATTATCAAACTTTGATTTCGTAACAGAGTCGTTTATATTGATTGCAGGAATCGGTAACGTTCCTTTTTCCATTCTTTCATAAAGACGATGAACACCGGTAGTAGTTTCTTCTGATAAACCTTTAACATGCTGGATCAGTTCGGGATATTTATCAAAGACCATATTAGTCAGATCACCACCGTCATCAAGAATCATATTTAAAGGACGATCGGCACTGCCAAAAAATAATGTTTGTTCAATACACCAATCGCTTTCTTCCTGCGTCTGGCCTTTCCACGCAAAAACACCAATTCCTTCTGCAGCAATTGCAGCAGCAGCCTGATCTTGAGTTGAAAATATATTGCATGAACTCCATTTTACTTCTGCACCTAATTCTATTAAAGTTTCGATAAGCACGGCAGTCTGAATCGTCATATGAAGACAACCTGCAATTCTTGCACCTTTCAAGGGCTTTTCTTTTCCGAATTCGTTTCTAAGAGACATCAGGCCTGGCATTTCTGCTTCTGCCAGTCTAATTTCTTTACGGCCCCATTCAGCGAGGCTCATGTCTTTCACCTTATTCTTAAGGCTAAAGTCAATTGAATTTTTTGTAAGTGTTGACATTTAATAAATTTTTTTGCGAATTTACTCAAACATAGGATAAAATCCTATTGTTTGTTAAAAGTTTGGAATAGAAGTTATAATTTCACCATTTATAAAGAATAATTACCTGAACAGCTATGCCAAATCCGGTTAAAAAAGAAGAAGTGACAAGTCTGCATGTTTCCTTAGATAAAAAAGACCTGGAAATTTTAAAGTTATTACAGCAAAATGCACGCATCACCATTAAAGAAATATCTGGCAAAATTCATTTAAGTACTACGCCAGTACATGAGCGAATCAAACGCATGGAAGAGTCGGGGGTTATAAAGCAGTATGTAACATTGGTAAATCACGAAAAGGTGAAAAAGGGATTGATGGTGATTTGTTATGTATCGCTAAAACAGCACAGTAAAAATGCCGGCGTTAAATTTATCAAAACTATTCACGAATTAAATGAAGTAGTGGAATGTTTCAGTATTTCCGGGGAATTCGATTTTATGCTTAAGGTAATTTGTGAAGACATGAATAGTTACTACGATTTTCATGTGAATAAACTAAGTGAGATAGAAAACATGGGTCATGTGCAAAGTATTTTCGTAATGGGGGTTATTAAACAAACGCACCAACTTGTGTTTTAGATTTGGGCCAATCGACTACCAGGAACCAAAAAAAAGAGTTATTTCCCAGTTGAACGCTCACTACTTTTATCCTCCAATCATCTTTAAAAATTCTTCTTTTTTGCGACGGGAAATATCAATTAAAGTTCCGTCCTGCAATTGAACGTGACCTCCCTGGCTGCGAATATATTTTTGAATGTAGTTGAGGTTAATCAGATGGGAATTATGAACCCGGTAGAAATTGTATGGCAGTAGCATTTCTTCAAAATCTTTTAGGATTTTGGTCACCATTATACTCTTATTATCGATAAGATAAATTTTACTGTAATTTGATTTTGACTCGATATGAATTATATTTTTGATTGGGATGAAATCGATCCCTTCCGAAGTTGAGATAGCAATTTTGTCTTCCTGGCTCCTGTTGTCGCTTAATGATTTTTTAAGAATATCAATTTTTTCTTTCGTTTGACGGTTAAGGCTTTTGCTTAATCGTTCTACGGCGTGTTGCAAATCTTCAATGCCGATCGGTTTTACTAAATAATCAAAGGCGCTAATGCGTATCGCGTCAATTGAGTAATGGTTGTAAGCAGTCGTAAAAATAATATCAAAATCATATTCGCCAAGTTCTTCGAGCATTCTAAAGCCGCTCATCTTCGGCATTTCAATGTCAAGAAAAACAACGTCAGGTTGGTGTTGCCTGATAAGTGTTATACCCTCTTCGGGTTTTTGGGTTACAGCAACGATACTTATATCAGGGCAAAAACCTTCCAGTTTTTGCTGAAGATTTTGTAAGCTGTTGAGCTCATCATCAATAAGAATTGCTTTTATCTTTTCCATTTTTAAATAGCTTTAATTTTCACCTCAACTCTAGTGCCATTTGGCTTATTATCCGCAGTATATAGATCCGTAATCTTAATGTGGCCGTTTACGTTTTCGTTCTGGTTAAATAAGTGAATTCTGTCTTCAGTAATTTTTAAGCCGACACTTTTATGGTGCAGTTTATTTATCTTATTATAATCCTCAGCCTGGATTCTGCCAATACCGTTATCTTCTATAACATATTTTATATAATCATTTTCCAGGGTAGCGCTAACCGTTAGTTCCAGGTCTTTTCTGTCACTATGTGCAATCCCATGCACAATAGCATTTTCAACGTAAGGTTGTATTAGCAGAGATGGCACGTTATAATCACCTGAAATTAGCTGTGGGTCGACATTTTCTTTATAGCAAAATTTATTATTAAAACGCATTTGCTCAAGATCAATGTAAAGTTTTAATGCCTCCATGTCAAGAGATACACTGGTGATTTCGTTGCGGCTGCTATCAAGTATAGTTCTTATTAATAAGGCAAATTTATGCAGGTAATCGCTGGCCTTTCTCTTTTCATTTTGCATCATAAAATTTTCGATGCTGTTAAGGCTGTTGAAAATAAAATGAGGGTTCATTTGCGCCCGCAATGACTGTATTTGTGATTCTGCGATTTTCTGTTTGAAAGCTGATTCAGTTTTTTTCTTTTTTGCCTGTATCGATTTATTGATAAAAAATGCTACCACTATTGTAAGCAGGAGCAGAATAATCGATGCCAGTAGTAGTGCGTTTCTGAAAACAATTTGTTTTTTCTGGAGTTGCGAAAGTTCCAATAAGTGCGTGTTCTCTAATTCTTTCTTTTTTACGAGATAGTCAGATTCGCTGATGATTAAATTTAGGCTCGTGTTCTGTGAAAATAGAGAATCGAACCCCGCCCGGTATAAACGAAAATACGCTAACGCAGAATCTGTCATTCCCTGTTTATCATAAACCATCGATAATTGTTCGGCTGTTTGCGTAATCCCTTCGTAATACTGCGTATTTGTGGCAATAGCCAATGCGCTGTCCAGCAGCATTAATTTTGTTTTAAAAGGCAGCTTTGTCAAATATTGTGCCTCGCCCAGGTAAGCTTGAAACTCATTTCTTAAATCAGTTTGGATGTTAGCTTCTGATATCGCTTTTCGAAAATAATATTTTGCCGAATCGTAATCATTGTCAATAGCTTTTATTTTCCCAAATGCCAAATAATAGGAGGAAAAGATGTAACTCTCATTTGCCTTCAATGCAAAGGGTAGGCCTTTTTCAAGACTTTTTCTTGCCTCATCATAACGTTTTCGATTAAAATAACATCGAAATAATAATTCATAATTTATAGCTATCCCCCTATATGGATTTAACTGCATTTCTGCGAAGTCGTTTTTATTCGTTATTATTTCTGTATTAAAATTGATCGCTTTTTGAGCATACTCTTTGCATTTCTCATAGTTCCTCAGGCTAAGGAAATTGTCAGCGATGTTGTTAAGCGAAACTGCTTTTAATCTTATCCCTCCACATGCTTCGGCATAATCAATTGCTTTAAAGAAGGCGTTATTGCTCGCATCATAACTTCCGGAGTTAAGCAAGAGAAGTCCGAGATTTATTTGAGCGAGAGATTTTCCAAACGTAAAATTGAGACTATCGCTGATTGCTGCAACTCTCTGGTAGTAGTAATATGATTTTTTTACATCTTTTTCACTATACCGGTAACTTATTCTATGCAAATTGTGGACATATGCTGAATCTATTGTCGGGTGATTTTTAAGCCATTCGAAAAGACTATCAATATAAATACCTTCCTGTGCATAAGACTTACACCCGAAGCAACTAAGAAAAGCCAGAAAAATAATTCGTTTACACATGCGTCGTCTGTGAGAATATAAAATTACTTGTGATAGATCGGAAAACAACTCTCTTTATCAAAGAAAAGAATCGGGGGTTATAACTTTATAAAAGCCTTGTTTTAAACAGGAATATTTCTTACCACTTACTTTTAACCAGGATCAATATGCTAGTCAATTTTTTTCCATAAAAATTACATTCTTACGGAGGGAACATAAATCTAAAATAATTGCTGGAAATTTACAACCAATTATTCCATCGATTTGAATGATTGAACAAACGGCCATTATTCTTGAGTAGATGGAATTTTGGCTAAAACAAATGGAATTATTATTACAATAATAATTCCATAACATAGTCATTCATAAAATAACCTTCTCCTATATCAATATCAACTTCCCCGCTGATTGTGAATCCTTTCTTTTCATAGAAGAAGCGGGCCTTGTTATAACGGTTGACATTTAGAGTAAGAGCAGTTGCACGCCGATCTTTAATGGCATTAACAACAAAATCCAGGAGCATTTTGCCCGTGCCACTTCCCTGTTGTCGTGGTAGCACGTATATTTTATGAAGATGGTAAACTGAGATATCTTCCTCTTTTGACGAAAACGAAGCAAAACCAACGGGCACATTTTCATCGTAGGCAATAATAAAATTATGGTGGAGATTTAAGAGCTGGTTTTCGAGTGAAGCTAAAATATAGATTTTATCCAGCATATATCTCAACTGACCGGATGATAAAATTTCACCATATGCTGAAGGCCAAATCGCGTGTGCAAGGTTATTAATGACAGGCAAGTCTTTTAAAGCAGCTTCCTTTATTGATATCATTATTGAATGGTTATCTTTAAATCCGGGGCAAAGAATTTTCGATTTTTATTGTCTTTTAAAATTATATCAAAAAAGTACAATTCTTCGTCTTTTTGAAAACCATCTTTTATGTTATCGATCCAAACTTTAGGCAGCGGAGTTGTCTTAAACAGATCTGCCAGGTTCGTGAATGTGGTACTTTTTTTTCCTGTTTCTTCGTCTTGTACTACACCTTTTTTTTTATACAAAAAATGATAAGAATCTATTGAATATATATTCTTCTTTTCATCCGTTATTTTTAATGGTAAAGAAATTAATTGAGCGGCTTCCTCCTTGGTTACAACGGCGCCGTTAGTGTTTATTCCCAGGTACGATTTTACAACAGGAGGTTTAAATTTTGGTACTTTAGTAATAACCGGATCCTGCGCAAACGATACTAGCCCAACCGCCGTAAACGCAACAGTGAAAAGAAATAAATTTAGTGATAATTTCATAGAATTATTTTATAAAGTATTATTCATATTTTCTTTTATTCTAAAGAAGAAAGTGTTTGTTCAATAGCAAGAATTTTAGCTTCCGCATCCGATTTCTTTTTGCGTTCCAGTTCAATCACTTCGGCCTTTGCGTTTTGCACAAATCTATCGTTACTTAATTTTTTATCAATGCTATTTAGGAAACCTTTAAGATAATTGAGATCTTTTAATAATTTTTCTTTTTGGGCAACAACATTCACCTCAATATTGGTTTCAATATAGATTTTTTCTTTTCCCGCGACTATAGAAATAAATGCATTTTCAGGTTGAGATGAAAAATTAATTTTTTCTGCATTTATTTGTTTTGCCAGTATATTTTCGATGGAACCGTATTGTTTTTCATCGTTAGTTTCGATGTGCAGTTTTATGGTTTCTTTTTGCCTGATGTTATGTTTGTTTCTTGCATCACGTATGGCACTGATGATTTCCTTCAACCGGTTTCCCTGCTGCAAAATCGCTGTATCAACTGCCCCAACGGGTAAAAATTGTTTTACTACAATATCGTCATCTCTGTCTTTTAAAAGATGATAAATTTCTTCAGTTATAAAAGGCATGAAGGGATGCAACAATTGTAATAATTCGTCAAAAAGTTTAACGGTCTTCAAATAAACATACCGGGAAATATTTTCTTCGTAGCCAGGTTTTATCCATTCAAGATACCAACTGCAGAAATCATCCCATATTAATGAATAAATTGTTTTTAAAGCTTCACTTAACCGGAATTGCTTCATTAAAATGTCAACCTCTTTTCGCACTTCATTCAGCCGGTTTTCAAACCAATTTAAAGCAAAGTTGCTATCGGGAACATCATTACTTTCGGATTGCTTCCCTTCCCACATTTTCACCAACTTTAATGCATTCCAGATTTTATTATTAAAATATTTTCCCTGCTCCAGTGAATTTTCATCAAATAAAAGATCGTTTCCTGCAGGCGATGAAATCATAATGCCAAACCGTACGGCATCTGCTCCATATTCATGAATTAAATGCAAAAGATCAGGACTATTGCCAAGGCTCTTACTCATCTTTCGTCCTTGTTTATCCCGAACCATCCCTGTAAAATAAACGTCGCTAAAAGGTTTCTCCTTCATATATTCCATGCCGGCCATTATCATCCTTGCTACCCAGAAAAAGATGATATCCTGTCCTGTAACAAGCACTGAAGTTGGATAATAATAATTGATGTCTTTATTTCCCGGCTCAGTAATTCCGTTAAATACTTCAATCGGCCACAGCCATGAAGAAAACCAGGTGTCTAGAACATCTTCATCTCTTCTAAATTGTTTATTACCAGTTGCCAGTTGTTTTGCCTCTTCCTCGCTTTCCGCTACATATACATTTCCTTCTTCGTCATACCACGCCGGAATTTGCTGGCCCCACCAAAGCTGGCGGCTAATGCACCAGTCTTTTACATTCTCCAGCCAGTATTTATAAGTTGCATTAAATTTGTCGCCCGGATGAATTGTTACATTTCCGGAAGTGACAGCTTCTAATGCTGGCTGAGCCATCTCTTTCATTTTCACAAACCACTGCGTTGAAATTTTAGGCTCTGCCACGACGTTAGTTCGTTGACTGTATCCCAACCTGGTTGTATATTCTTCTTCTTTCACTAATAATCCTCTTGCCCGCAGTTCTTCAACGATTTTTTTACGTGCAGTAAACCGATCTTCTCCTATATAAATTTGCGCCGCTTCGCTGATAGTTCCGTCATCGTTTAAAGTATCTACAACAGGCAGGTTGTGCTTAAGCCCGATGTTAAAGTCATTGATATCGTGTGCGGGCGTTATTTTTAAAATCCCCGTTCCAAAATCTTTGTCAACGTATTCATCAAAAATTATGGGCACCTCTTTATTGATTAATGGAATAATAACTCTTTTTCCTTTCAATTGCGTATAACGTTCATCGTTAGCGTTAGCACAAACTGCCGTATCTCCCATAATTGTTTCGGGCCGCTGTGTCGCAATAACAATATAGTTATTGTCGCCCGGCGATTCGGCCACTTCATATTTTATATAATACAATTTGCCGGTAACGTCCTTATACTCTACTTCTTCATCGCTCAGTGCTGTTTTGGCGGCAGGATCCCAGTTTATCATTCTGGCACCGCGATAAATAAGTCCTTTTTTATACAAGTCAACAAAAACTCTGATTACAGCCTTGTAATAATGATCGTCCATTGTGAACGATACCCGTTCCCAATCAACACTACAACCCAGTCTTTCAATTTGATTATAAATGATGCCTCCATATTTTTCTTTCCATTCAAAAGCATATTTTAAGAATTCTTCTCTTGAGAGATCTTTTTTGTCAATATCCTTTTCCCTTTTCAACATTTCTACCACCTTGGCTTCTGTAGCTATTGAAGCGTGGTCGCTGCCGGGAACCCAGCAGGCATTAAAGCCACTCATCCTGGCCTTGCGCACCAATATGTCCTGTACAGTTTCGTTCAAGGTATGTCCCATGTGTAACACTCCTGTTACATTTGGCGGAGGGATCACTACTGTAAATGCCGGCCGGTTATCAGGAACACTCTTAAAATAATTTTTTGAAAGCCAGTGCTTATACCACTTCTCCTCAACCACAGCGGGAATATAATTTTTGCTTAAATCCATAATTTTATCCGGAAATTTATAGCCTGCAAATGTAATAAAAACAAGATGCACATTATTACTAAGGAAGTTAGTAAGTTTACATTCTAAAAAGACATTTTGTTGTACGCAATAGTTGATATTGAAACTACCGGTGGTTATGCCGCGGCAAATGGCATTACTGAAATTGCTGTATTTATTTCCGATGGAAAAAAAATATTAAATCGTTTTCATACATTGTTGAATCCCGTTTACACTATTCCGAAATACGTAGTGGCTCTTACCGGAATTACTAACGAAATGGTTGAATATGAAAGACCATTTAGCAGTATTGCTGATGAACTTTTTGATATGCTGAATGACAAGGTTTTTGTTGCTCATAATGTAAATTTCGATTATTCATTTGTGAAGCATCACCTGGCTCAATCGGGCTACGACCTGAATTGCAAGAAACTTTGTACCGTTAGATTGGGCCGGCAAATTTTACCTGGCGCTCCCGGTTACGGCCTTGGGAAAATATGCAAACATCTTGGTATTGAAATTGAAGAGCGGCACCGGGCGAGTGGAGATGCATTGGCAACAGCAAAACTGTTTCATCACCTTTTGAAATGCGATACTAACGGACACGTACAATCGATGCTGAAGGTTAAAAGTAAAGAACAGTTTTTGCCTCCCAATATTTCAGCCAGTGAAATAAAAAAGCTACCGTCGCAACCCGGTGTTTATTATTTCCATGATAAAAAGGGCAAAGTTATTTATGTAGGCAAGGCAAAAAGTTTGGCCAAAAGAGTAAATAGCCATTTTTCCAACAATAAGCCCAATAGGCAAAAGCAGGAATTTTTGAAAAAGATTTATAACATCAGTTATAAAACAACGGCAACAGAATTGATGGCTTTTATTTTGGAAAGTATTGAAATAAAAAAATTATGGCCTGAACAAAACCGCAGCCAGAAGCGGTTTGAACAGGCATATGGCTTATATTATTTTGAAGATAGGAAAGGATATTTAAGGTTGTGTATTGAGAAAAAGAAAAAAAATATGCAACCTTTATATAAGTTTAACCTGCTTGCTGAAGGGCACAATTTATTGCGGAAATTAATGTTGCAGTTTGAACTTTGCCCGAAGCTTTGTTTTTTGCAGTCGGAAAATCAACCTTGCCAGTTGCTCGACGAAAATAAATGCAAAGGTGCCTGCGAACAGCGTGAAAGCCCTGTGAAGTATAATAAAAGAGTTAAAGCCTGTATTAATCATTTAGATAATGAACTGCCGAGTTTTGCATTAATTGATTATGGGTTGCAGCAACAGGAACAAAGTTGCATTTTAATGGAGAAAGGAAGATTTTACGGAATGGGTTATCTGCCGGCAGATATTACGATTCAAACTATTGATGAGCTCAAATTCAGAATTACACCTTACGCTGAAAATGATTATATACGGGGATTAGTGTACCAGCATGCTGCGAGATATCCTCATAAGAAAATCGCATTAAATAATTAATTTTTTTAGGAGTTCTGTAAATTTTTTTCTCCGGATAAATTCAGCGCCAAGGCTTTCCAGGTGCGGTGTGTAAACCTGGCAATCTATTAAACAGATTCCGGTTCTTTCTAATTCCTCAACGTATTTTATGAATGCAAATTTGCTGGCATTGCTTTTATTGGCAAACATACTTTCTCCAAAAAAAACTTTGCCCAATAATATACCATATAGTCCGCCCACTAGCTCTCCATTATACCATGCTTCGGCACTATGAGCATATCCTTTTTCGTAAAGAACCCCATATGCATTTTCAATCTCATCGGTAATCCAGGTGCCGGGCCCAATTTTTCTTGTAGCCAGGCGACAATTTTTCATTACGCCGGTAAAATCTTTGTCAATGGAAAATGTAAATTCTTGTCTCCTGATAATTGTTCTCATGCTCTTGCTTACTTTAATGTTGCCAGGAAATAAAACGAACCTTGGATCAGGACAATACCAGCAAATGGGTTCATCCGGGTTATACCAGGGGAAAATTCCCTTTTTGTATGCGTCTAATAAAGTAGCTGTTTCAAGATTTCCGCCAAATGCAAGGAGACCGTCTTCAGTGGCGGATTCAACATCGGGGAAATGTGGTGAATTTCTTGATAAGAAAGCAGGCATTAAAATTTTGATTGGTGGTAAGTGGCAAACCCAATGGTTGAGTAGGAATTAAAGGAAAAGAAGCCCAATAAGAAAACATTAATGTTCGGAAAGTTCCTCTACCGTAGCACCAATTCCCCGTTCGGTTATAGCATCACACATAGGTTTCAGATACTCATAGGTACCATCTTTTACCCCATATTTTCCTTTTGTGTGAATTATCATGGCACATTGTTCAGCCTGCTCAGTTGAGTGGCCGCATACCTCAACCAGGGTAGTAATTACCCAATCAAAACTATTAACCTCATCGTTCCAAACTACAAGCTGGCAGCCACCATCACCGTCAATTAAGAGCTCGGTATCAAAGTCTTCCGCTATATGTGTTTTTGTTTGATTCATATATAAACCTGCTGCAAATTTACAATTTTTATCTGCTTAAATCAACAGTTGTAATCGTCGCACATATTATCATTTTTTAATTCAGGCATTAGATTTGGGTGCATAAACAATATTCTTTGCATCTGGTAATTTATAGAATAGTAAAACTGTATGAGACAATTCATCAAGGCATTTTTTTTTATTGTAACACTTATATCATTGGTTGGTATTTCAGGCGCTCAAAACTCAAAAGCTGCAACAAAGTCAGGGACGCATTTGCAACAAACACAAAAAGGATTTGGAAACCCACAATCCATCGGCGAGGTTACTGACATACTTGAAAATAATGATGCTTACAATTCTTTAAAAGATTTAATAGAAAGTCACCATATCATTATTGTGTATAACGATAATTCTTTTTTAGGAAATGCAAAATTAAAAAGAGGCGATTTTGTCGTGTCTTTTAATTCGGCTTTGGAGGTTATTAGACATGCCATAACAAGTGCAGACCTTGACACTTCGCTCATTAATACTTACGACCGGAATAAAGCATACATCACGTCAGTTACCCAGGTAAGAGATATTAAACCGGGCAATATTTATTATACCGCCGTTCAGAGTCTGCTGGAAGATTGGGGCATTAATGCGCCATTTACAAGAGCTGCTTTATTGAACTCGCAGTCATTATTTTACCAGGACGAATTGTATGATATTTTGCATGTTACTTTAGGATACGACTACGGCATCTTAAAACCCAAAAAAATATCCATAACGAGATACCAGTTTGCAAAAGCGCTTGATGATGCATTACAACAAAAATTGGCGCAGGTACAAATGCTGGCTAACGAAAAGAAGGCAAAAGAAAATGCAGAAAAGGCACGTGTGGATTCCATTGTGAAACAAATTGAGCAAAACCGGAGAGACTCGGTTTCTAAGGAAATAGAAGCCAGGAAAGCAGAAGCAGAAAAAAAGGAAATAGAAGCAAAGAAAAATTTAGAAGAAAATAAATAATCCCGCCTTATTTTAAAAACACCTCAAAAAAAGCCGCCCGGGTATATTATAGGGCGGCTTTGTTATTTGAAATCAGTGTGTCTTAATTTTTAATGCATCTATATCATCCAGAATTACCCGGCACCTTTTCAATGCTTCTTCAAACGTATCAGCAATGTTAGCTTTGCCAATTGCAAATACGAGTCTCGATTTTTTTAATTGTTCCATCACCTGTTCACTACTGATACCCGATAAAATAATCTTAGTGCCCCGTCTGCTGATTTCTTTAAACACTTCTTCTAATACGTGAATGCCGGTGGCATCAATGATGGGCACCTGTCGCATGCGAATAATAAGAACTTTCGGAGTTCTCTCAATAAATTTAATAGAATCCTTAAACTTGTAAGCTGCGCCGAAAAACAGTGGCCCCGTTATCTCAAATACTTCGGCGTCCTTTGGAATGTCGTAATTGCTTATGGCTCCTTTGTCAAGGTCATCAGCATGATCATCAATTTGGCTTGTTAGCACACTCACATTGCTGAACTGGATCATTTTGCGCATAAAAAGAAATGCTGCGAGCACCATTCCAATTTCGATAGCCACGGTGAGATCAATAATTACTGTGAGAAAAAAAGTGGTAAGCAAAACTGCTACATCACTTCGCGAGCCTTCCAATACGGATTTAAAATTTCTCCATTCACTCATGTTATAGGCAATAACAACCAGTATGGCAGCCAACGTTGCCATCGGGATAAGTGAGGCCCACTTTCCAAAAAACAATAGAATCAATAAGAGGGTAATGGCATGAATTATTCCGGCTACAGGAGTGCGTCCGCCATTTTTTACATTTGTTGCCGTGCGGGCGATGGCACCTGTTGCAGGAATGCCGCCGAATATTGATGAAAAAATATTTGCTGTTCCCTGCGCAATTAGTTCCATATTAGACCTGTGATTACCTCCGATCATGCCGTCTGCAACCACCGCACTCAACAACGATTCAATTCCTCCGAGAAGAGCAATGGTAAACGCGGGCCTTACCAGGCTTTTAATTGTTGCAAAATCCAGGTGAGGAATTACAGGCAAAGGCAATGATGATGGAATAGCGCCAAACCTGCTGCCGATAGACTCCACAGGCAAATGAAATATTTGTGTAACAGCCGTTGTAATAAGTATCGCTATTAAAGAGCCGGGTACTTTATGAGTAACTTTGGGCCACAACAAAATAATGATAACCGCCACCGAGGCTATAAGAACAGTATAAATATTCAGCGAGTGAAAGTTTATAAAATAACTTTTCCATTTTTCTAAAAAATCTGCGGGTACGGCTCCCATTTTCAATCCAAAGAAATCTTTCATTTCCGATGAAAAAATAATCAATGCAATGCCGCTTGTAAAACCGATGATTAATGGATGCGGGATAAACTTGATAACTGCGCCCAGTCTTGCAAGTCCCATAATAATCAGCATGATCCCAGCTATGAACGTAGCGATGATTAAGCCATTTATTCCGTATTGCTGTACGACGCCGTAAACAATTACAATGAATGCGCCCGTCGGGCCCCCGATCTGGACCTTACTGCCGCCTAATGCGGAAATAATAAATCCTCCAATAATTGCTGTGTATAATCCTTTTTCGGGGGAAACGCCGGATGCAATTGCAAAAGCGATAGCTAACGGCAATGCAACAATGCCTACGATTAAACCGGCCATTGCATCTTTCCCAAACTGATGCCGGTTGTAAGATTTTAAAGTGTCAAATAATTTTGGCCTCAACATAATTGTCAAAATTTAAGCCGATTTCCCCCACTACTTTCAAGTGAAGAAAATTAAAAAACCCCGCTTTAAAACGGGGTAACTGTGGGAGCACACGGGTTCGAACCGCGGACCCTCTGCTTGTAAGGCAGATGCTCTAAACCAACTGAGCTATGCTCCCTTTATTTTTGGGAGTGCAAATATAAGAGACGTATTGTATTTTAAAAAATTTAAATCAAGGCGGTCCATTTTGCTTTCAAAAAGCATATTGCAACAATCCGCCGTGAACTACAAGTTTTCTCTCAAACGCCTCCAATTAACAGGCACCTGCTCTAACACTCAATCGTCGAATAGTTACACGAAATGAGATTTTTTTCAATTTAATATCATCGACGGCATAAATCTTAAAAGTTGCCTGCCCCCGCGAATTTGTTTTCTTCAGTTCATGCAGATTGCTAAGGTTTTCGAATTTTCAGATTATCCACATATTTTGTTTTTATTAATTAGCTTAAATGCCCGTCCATAGCTAAAAGGAGTGAATTATGCGATACTACTTTAATCGGATTAGCCGTGGGGCAATTTTAAGCCAATTTTTACGTTAAGCCCTAAAGAATTAAGCTGCCGAATAATAATTCAATAATAAAAAGGTCTTAATGATCACCACCGTCCCATGAAAAAGATTGCGCTAATGATATTGTTTCTTATGCAAGTGGCATTGGTAACAAGAATTTATGCGCAGAACGTATCAATAAATTCAACAGGAAACTTAGCTGATACAAGTGCAATGTTGGATGTAAGCAGTACCAACAAGGGGTTTCTGGCTCCCCGTATGACAACGGCTCAGCAAAATGCTATCATTTTACCGGCAACGGGTTTGCTGATATTCAACAGTTCCACTAATTTGTTTATGGTAAATACAGGTAGTTCAGTTACGCCAGTATGGACTCCGCTGGTTAGCGGAAGCACCACCCATACTTTGGGTTCGGTTACGAACACCCTTACCAGCGTAGTTAATGGGGTAAGTGCCACTTCACCAATTGTCAATTCTGTTAGCAACAACAGCTCAACTAATACGCTTTCCACTATCGTGAATGGCGTTGCAGGAAGCGGCGTGAATATAATTAATTCTAATGCGCTGAATTCAAGTACAAATACACTGACGTCAACTGTAAATGGAGTTGCTTCAGGCGGGGTTAATATTATCAACTCTAATACATTAGGATTATCAGGAGGAAGTTTAACCAGTACTGTAAATGGCGTTGCCAGTACAGCGTTAAGTTTAAATTCTTTGGACTCCAGCATCTACAAAACGGATGGAACATTGCAAGCCAACCGAACAGTAACAATGAACGCCAATAATCTAACTTTTGGCTCAACAAGCGGTAATCTTATTTTTAATCCGTCCTCAACAGGAAAAGTAGGCATTGGAACGACCGCACCGGCTTATGTGCTGGATGTGTCAGCCACATCCAATCCAATGAGATTGGGAGGCTTGCAAAGCGGTACTACCAGCGACAGTACATTGACAGTTTCAAATGGTGTAATAAAAAGAGTAACGCCAACTCCAAAAGGGATAATCGGTACACTTGGGGCAGGTTGCAATATCCCGGGAACAGCTACCGGTACCTACTATTGCACCGGTACCTCGATTACATTACCTCCGGGAAAATATATGGTCTTTGCTTATATGATGGCCGATAATAATTTAAATAGTAACACCTCGCCGGGCTCGTTTTTTTTAAAGACGCTATTTGCAGACGCCAGTTGGGGTACAACCGCAGGCACAACTTCTTCACCGGCTACTAATACAACCATGGTTACGGCTGATATAGTTGGTTCCAGTAAATTAATAAGTGGAAGCATCTCATGTGGTCAGCCATATAACCCTATTTCGGGTTTTCAATTTATTAATAACACCTCGGGAGCTAACAAAACTTATTACTACTGGGCGGGTTGGGTCCAGTTAACTACTGTCAATAATACCAGTAAAATAGATCTGTTCGGTGGCACCAACTATGGTGAAGACAATATCGTAGCCTTCCCGGTAAATTAAAGGGGTTCAAGTGAATAATACTTTCGGATCCGATATGGTTGTCAATTGACCGGGTCGAGATCATACTCGTCGTTTTTTAGATTCACTACAATTTCGATCTACCCCTCGCTCCCTGGTAAAACTCCAGTCGCAATTTCTCGTCCCTGTTTCGATGGGGCCGGTTGCCAGCTTCGAACAAATGCTAAAAAAATTTTCATTGCAGGCGATAAAAATTAAACGATAGACATTTGGTTCAAAGGGTGTCCTACGTTTTTATGGCTGCATGCAACACAGAAATACCTGGAAAGTTTCGCAGAAACATCATTATTTCATACTCTTGCAATTAAAGTTGTTATTACCGGAATAAACGGAATTTGAATTTTAAAAGGGCGGGAGTAGAAAATTTTAAAAAAGGATTTTCACTATTCTTTTTCTTTATTCCGATAGAGTGAAGAATATGGATATCGGTTGATGTGTATTTTTCCTGCGAACCTTGTTTATTAAAAGAAACCAATATTGAAAAAAAGATTACTCGTCGTGTATGCCTGCCTGTTGGTTATGGCGACTACAGCTCAGAAAAAGAACAGTTCATATACATTGGAAATTTATCCAACTACTGAATTGGTCCATGTTGACGGAATAGCCAACGAATCGGTATGGAAAGATGCAAAAGTTGCGAAGGATTTTTTTATGGTACTTCCCATGGATACAAGCCACGCCCGGGTGAAAACTGAAGTACAAATGACTTTTGATAAAAATAATCTTTACTTGTTAGCCGTTTGCTACAAAGCTTTGCCCGGCCCCGAAATGGTGGAATCGTTACGGCGGGATTTTGATTTTCTAAAAAATGACAATTTCATCGTGTTCATCGATCCGTTCGATGACCAGACTAACGGCTTTGC